>JAZQJB010000077.1:0-20700 GCA_045541375.1 Eubacteriales bacterium
AGCCACGAGGAGCTTCTTGCCCTCGGCGGCGAGTATCATAAGCTCTATTCGAATCAGTTTGCGGGTATTGCAACGTGATAAGCGAGCTTGAAAGAGAGAAATTCCGCTCCATCTGCCGCGCGGTCCTCACCGAAAGGACCGCGGCGGAGGGCGGCGGGATCGGAACTCTCAATGAAAAAAGAATGCACATCGCGCTCAAACGCTTTGTTTGCGCCGATGAATCTAAATATGAGATCGACATGGGCAAGCGATTTGTCGCCGACGTCAAGCACGACGAGGAGATCTTCGAGATCCAAACGGGCTCACTTTATCCACTCAAAGCGAAGCTTGAGCACTATCTTGAAACCTCGGATTGCCACGTCACCGTCGTTCATCCGCTGCCGATGAAGAAATATCGCGTGTGGATCGACCCCGAAACGGGCGAGTCACAGCCGCGGCGTCGCGTTGCGGGTATCGGCAGCGTCTATGGCGGCGCGCACGAGCTTGTTTACATCTCGGAGGCTCTTGCCACGGGCAGGGTTGCCGTTTGGTTTCTCTTTATCGAGGAAGAGGAATACCGCTTCCTCGACGGCAAAGGGAAGGACAGAAAGTTCCGTTCCTCGCGCTTCGAGCGCCTGCCCGTCGATATCCTCGACGAGGTCGTATTTGCCGAAAAAAGCGACTATCTCGCCCTGATCCCCGAGGGACTCGGCGAAAGCTTCACAACCGAGGAATACCGCAAGGCGGCAAAGATCCCGCACTCAAAGCACGCCTATATGGCTCTCGCTGCGCTCGCAAATATTGGAATTATCGAAGAAGCCGAAAAAAAGGGAAGAGCGAGGGCGTGGAAAAAAGCCACTTGTAAAACTGCGTTTTACAAGTGAGGCGCGCGCTTATCGCCGCCGCCAAAATCTAAGATTTTGACGGCTCCCCTCGGCGCGCGGACTCGCTTTGCTCGTCTAGGCGGTGTTTTTTCATCGGCAAAGCCGTTGAAAAAACGGATTTTATTATATATGGCAGAGTTTAACGATCAAATAAAAAGGAGATTCAAAATGAAAACGATCAAAATGACCATTTTATCAGCCATTGTGACCGCTCTCACTTTTCTTCTTCTTTCCTGTTCGGGAAAAACGGGAGGAGAGATTACAACCGCGGAACCCGAATTGACCCTCGGCGAGCTTCCAGATTATTCGGATGCACACGCCGAGGATGCCCCCTATATCGTGTTTTCTTCCGATCTTGAACCGATTTCCGAGGAACGCTTTGAAAAGGTAAGGCATGCGCTTTACAATATGCTTTATCAAAGTGATATTGACTTTCAATACGAACAATTCAAGGATTCTGACTTGGATAATGCCGCTTTGCTTCAGTATGCGTCGCTATATAAGTCTATTCTTCTGAATCCCGGCAATCAGCCTTACAACGATTATTTTACGTTGATATGCAATTATGTTGGGCGTTATTACGGAACCGTGAACGGATGCGAAATCGTGTGTTTGGCTTCCTTTATTGACAGACACACGGTTTGCGAACTTGGCGGTGTAAAGATCGAAAGCAAAAATCCTATTTATCTTTTTGCGTGTAAAGATAAAGAAATGATCCCGCTGGAGGAGGCTTACGAAAAAGAATGGCTTGCCCCGACTGATATTTTGCTGATAGCGAAAAGAAATCGAGATTTCAATGAGTGGTGGGTGGAGAAGGATACTTATGACCTATCTGCACACACTTATGTGAAGTATATCCCCGAGCTTGAAGATCTTTCGGATGAAGTGATAGCAGAGATTTACGATTATCTGTATTCTGACATTCGGGAAGAATCCTATGCTTCGATGGTAAGCTATCTGCAATTAACTTATGGTGAAAGTATATCTTCGGAAAAGATCGAAGCTCATGCTGCTTTCAATGCCGAAATGCAAGAGAGTTCGGCAGAGTATGGCTTTTTCAGATATCCCAACAGTCACAGTATGGGCTGGAGATATTATGGGATCATCGGCGGATACGTTATTTTGGCAGAGGTTGAACCAACCGATAACGTAAAGGTCTACAAATTGGGCGAATATGAGATCAAGTTCAGCAACGGCGCTCAAATGTGGGTTTACAGCACCGAAAAGGGTATGATCGAAATTGACGAAGCTTTCAAACAGGGGCTTCTGACCGAAGCGGATGTCAGCATTATCCATGCAAGGCACACGGCTTATGAGGAATATTTAAGAAAGAAATAAAAATAACTGCTCCATCGCGTGAATGGAGCAGTTTCTTTATTAAAGTGTAGAACCAAAGTCGGTGACGAGTGTCTGACCGGTGATGGCTCTTGATTCGTCGGATGCGAAGAAGAGGAGCATATTTGCAACGTCCTCGGGCATACAGGGCTGAACCTTGAGGTCGTTGTGCTTCATCATCTGACCGAAGATGTTCATATCCATATTTGCGGGATTCATTCCTGCAACCATGGGGGTGACGATGGTGCCGGGGCAGATCGCGTTGCAGCGGACGTTTGTGCCTGCAAAACGGAGAGCGGTGTGTCTTGTCAGACCGATAACGGCAGCCTTTGATGCAACATAAGCAGCGCCTCCGCAACCCATAACGCCTGCAACAGATGCGACGTTGACGATCGAGCCGTAGCCCGTTTTTGCCATTTCGATCGCTGCCTCGCGGGTCATGCAGATGGTGCCCTTGGTGTTAATGTCGATAACGCGGTTGATGTCATCATCGTCCACGCTGTCGATCGCCTTCAGTCCGTTATCAAGAACTCCTGCGTTGTTGATAAGAATGTCGACCTTGCCGAATTTAGCCATAGTCTCGGCAACGACTCGCTTTGCGTCCTCGGGCTTGGAAATATCGCTGACGACGGGAAGCACCTCGCCACCCGCTTCGCGGGTCTTTGCGGCAACCTCTTCGAGCTGTGCTTCGCGGCGCGCCGTGATGACGACGCGTGCGCCCTCGGCGGCAAATTTCTGTGCGGTAGCGGCTCCTACACCCGAGTTACCGCCCGTGATAATGGCAACTTTTCCTTCCAAACGGTTCATTGAAAGATCCTCCTGTTTATTATTTTTTATTTTAGTATATCACAATTCTTTTGGTGTGTCAAGCGGTTTTTGACGATTTCTTATAAGCCCAATGATCGCCGATGCAAGCACTGCGGCTTCGTAAATGACGCCGCCGACGGAGAGGACGAGGGCGTTATAGGCGAGGCAGAGAGGGGCTTTTATCAGCATCACCTTGCGCGTGGTTTGCGGATTCGAGAGCGAAAGACCGATCGCGGCGGCATAGAGTCCGCACATCAGTATGATTGTGTACCAAGCCTCCCAGGTGAGAATGCTTGTCACGGTTATCATAGTGATGTAGAATATCGGCTCAAAAAGGCTGTGACTGCCGCGTTTTGCACGGAAAAAGTAGAGAATGTCGTTGAAGGCAGCCAAGAGATTGAGTGCTGCTGCACCCGGTGCGCCGATCAGAAGATAATGCAACGCAAATACCAAGGCGCAAGTCGATTGGCAGGCAAGTATCCGCTTCGGTGTTTTCAGCTGGAACGTAACGAATCCGAGAACCACCGCCGCTATGCCGAGAAATTGACCTATGTAATAAAGGATATCTTCTATCATTTGTTTTCAGCCGGGACGTTTTCTTTAGCTTTTGCTGCTTTTCTGTCCATAAGATACCAGGGCAGATACGCAAGGAAGTAAAGCGCGGTTACGACAGAGCCCATTATAAGGAGTCTGAGCGCAAAGTTCGAGGGCAGAATGTCGAGTATCGAGGGAGTTGCTTCGGGGCGCGCCATAAAGAGATAGTTCGCGCCGGGACCGATGATGACGTTTGCAACGTAGGCAACAACGGCAAGGATCGCAAGCCAGATATAGGAGCGGAAGATGGATTTGAAATAGGGGCGCATCTTGTGCACGAAGATGAGGTAGAAGACTCCGACGTAGCCGATAAGATGCTCGGTCCAGAACTGATAGAAGCGAAAACGAGTGGGGCCCGCATAGGTCAGGACGGTGGGGGTTATAAGCGCAAATGTCGTTCCGCAGAGAGCCCAGAAATAGCAGATGTCAAAAAGGTACTGATTCTTGCCGACCATCATAAAGCAACCGAAGATGACCGCCCAACCGCAAACCGCGATGGGAAGGTGATCGACCGGATTGGGGTTCAGCTCGGTTATTCCGACAAGTCGCCAATAGTAAGCCATTTCGGAAATTATCATCGTAAATGCGATGGCGTATCTGAATCGGTGCTCGTTCTTGCACACGGCGATCTTGTCGCGGAAGTAATAAATGGCAAAAATGACCGCCGCGCCGACAAGGATGGGTGCTAAGTGGGCAAAGGTGAAGTTTTCAAACTCAACCTCTGAGCCTTGACCGAAAAAATAATGGAAAAATTCTTTCATAACAATGCCGCCGATTAATTAATGTGATAAAGTAATTATACCATATAAGCCCGATAAAGTAAAGGGTTTTTAGATAAAATTAAGATTTATGCTTCTTTTTTGTAAAGAGGGGGAAGCAGAGCACAACGAGAATTACCGATGCCGTGGATATGATCCCGGCGCAGCCCGACTTTTCTGCGGGGGCTTCGGCGTCGGTGGATGCCTCGGGCGCGGCGGTGGTCACGGGTGCGGGAGTTTCGGGCGCGGCTGTCTCCTCGGGCTCGTCCTTGCCGAGGGTGAGTTTGATGGATTTGTTCGATTCGGCAAAATATTTCCCGAAGACTGTTGAGTAATATTCAACCTTTGCGTGGTTTCCGTCTGCCGTGAAGTACATCATACCGATCGCGCCAAGGCCGCCGAGCTTTTTGCAGGTCGTTTGCGGGTCCATAAGGATCTGATAGACCGTGTTACCCGCGTCGCCCTCGCGCGGAGTACAGACGATCGTGTCGTGGTGCATGTGACCGCTGACAATCATAGCGATGTTCTCGTGCTTGCTGACGAGCTTCTGCCAAATATCCTCGCCGCTGTTGAGCGAGCGAACGTAGGTATCGGGGGATGCGTAGTCATTCGAGTCAAGAGTACTGCCGTCGGCATTGAGATATCCGTGAGTGAGAATGATCGCGCGGTGATCCGGATGAGAGTCAAGGAGCTCTCCTGCCCAGGTGAGGATATCGTCGGTCGCGCCAAAGTCAAGAACGATGACAAGGTAGTCTACCTCTCCGACCGAAAAGATGTGATAGGTGTTACGCACCGAATCCTTTTCAAAGAATCCGCCGTTCTTTTCGACCGACTGATAATAATAGCCGGTCTTTTTTGCGTAAACGCTGTCAAGGACTTCTTTACCGCCGCTGTTTATACCGTCGTGGTTGCCGGGGGTGAGGGCATAGGGAAGATAGCCGTTGAGGCGGTTGGTCTGACGGAGTATCGTTGCCCATTCCTTTTGCGAGTTCGAGTTGGTTATATCGCCGAGGCCGAGGACGTACTGAATGTTCTTGGTCTTTCCTTTTTCGACGAGATAATCGATCATTATCTGCAGCGAGGCGGGATAGCTTTGCGTCATATACTGAATATCGGGCAGGAATGCGATGGCGTATTCGTATTCATACTCATCCTCTGCGCGGATAGCCTTCATTTCTTCCTCGGTGAGCCAATATCTCGAGTAGGTCATATCGTAGCCGTTTCCGCTTTTGTCTGGCACGTCTGATTTTAATTCGGCCTTTGAGAGCTCATAGAAAAGCATAAGCTCGGTGTCCGAAAGATCGGGGCCGTTCTGATAATCCAAAAGGATCTCCGCATCGCTTCTGACGTCGGAATAGACCCAAACGTCACCGAGAGTGCCGCGGAAGGCTTGCTCATTGAGCGCTCGGTAGTCGCCCGCGAGGCAGATCATATTGTCGAGCACTTCCTTCGGAGCGGAATACCATTCCTTGACCGTTGTTCTTTGCTTGAAAGCGCCGTTGATGTAGCAGGAGATCTGATTGCCGTCCGCACCGGTGCCGTAAACGATGGCAACGTGGGTCCACTTGTCTGCGGGTACCGGCGCGCGTGCGAATTTGTAATCGTACATATTACCCGAATTATCGCCGAAGACAAGTCTTGGAATACCGTTTGAGTGAATTTCGAAGTTGACGTAATCATCTTTTGAAAAGCTCTGGTAGTTGCCGAGTATCGCGCCGCAACGCGAGGAATAAATGCTCTTGGGAACGTATACCCAGGCTTCGAATGTGACGGGCATTTTTTCGTAACGCTTTTCGGTGGTGTAATAACCTATCGGATGATCGATGCCGTTGGTTTCCATTCTCTCAAATGTGATGCCGGAATGAGCTTCTGCCGCGCTTGCCAAAAGAGTCAGCGGCGAGATCAGCATCAAGAGCGAAATTATCAGCGAAATCATTTTTTTCATTGGCCGTACCTTACCTTTATGAGATGCTTTAATTGTAACATAAATTCCCGTATTTTTCAATAGGTATGCCAAAAAAGATCAAAAATGCCCGCATCTTCCGACACGGGCACTATTTCTTACTTATTGGTTCACCTTACGGTCTGAGACCCATACCGCCCTCGAGGGTGACGGTCTCGCCGTTCATATACTTGAAGTCGGGGTTGGCAAGCTGAACGCAGACGCGGCCGATCTCGGTCTCGGGATCGCCGAAATGTCCCGCGGGGGGCATCTTTACGTTTGCCTTGAATGCTTCGGGATAAGCCTTCTCGAAGTTTTCAAGCTGAGCCGTCCAGGCAAGCGGGCAGACTACGTTAGTGTTGATGCCGTCGCGCGCCCATTCGGTAGCCGCAACGCGGGAGAGTCCGCGGACCGCTTCCTTTGCCGCCGCGTACGCGCACTGACCGTAGTTGCCGAAAAGTCCCGCGCCCGAGGCGAAATTGATGATACTGCCCCGGGTCTCCTTTAGGTAGGGGTAGCAAGCCTTCATATAATAGAACGTTGCGTAGAGTCCCGAGTAGATCGCAAGGTCGAACTGCTCGGTGGTGTGATCCTGAATGGTAACTCCCGAGGCGGAAGCCTGCGCGTTGTTGATGAGGACGTCGATCCTGCCGAATTCCGCGATAGCGGCGTCAACGACCTTCTTCGCGGTCGCCTCGTTGTCGCTGCCTGCCGAGATGTCAGCCGCGAGGATGAGTACCTTGATGCCGTAAAGCCGCTCAAGCTCTTCCTTGGCTTTTTCGAGTTTTGAGACGTTACGTCCCGTGATGACGAGGTTTGCGCCCTCCTTTGCGTAAGCGGTCGCGATGCCGTAGCCGATCGAGCCGCATTTGCCGTCTGATAGAACCGCGTATCCTGCGCCTGTGATAATTGCTGTTTTACCTGTCAAAAATCCCATTTTCGTTCTCCTTTGAGAATAGTATAGTTTTTTCTCATATATAATTATAGCACAACGCGGCTGATATGTAAATAGTATTTGACAAAAAACAAAATAAAATATGATGCATTTTGATCAACAATGCACAAAACAAATGCTTTTTTGCCAAGCCGGGAGGAATTATTTCAAGAACTATTGATTCCGGTAGGCTTTTATGTTATAATAAGGCTAAGATCTGAAGAACGGAGATGTGAAATGAAAAGGATAACGAAGGTCGTTTTAATACTTATTACGCTATTGCTATCTGCGAGCGGCTGCTCGGGCAGCAGCGAAAATTGGGCATATAAGGGCTTCATTATAGAGGTTTACGAAAATGCGAAGGGCGAGACCGTTATCGCGACGATTTCGGATGATGTTGAATCCGAGTTTGTCATAAAATCAAACACCGAAATGATCGCTCCCGTGCATACTCCGGTTTCCGTCGGCGATTACGTTCAGCTAACAACTACACGTTCGAGCGATCGGGACGTCAAAAAAATGCAGGTCTCGGTGGGATATTCGACTTCGGGCAGACTGGTCTTCTTTGAAGGCGAGGAATCACCGTTTGTTCTCACAGAAACCGGCGACGGCGCGCGTCTGCTTGTCAGACTTATTGATGATAACGCCACGCTTCCCGGAATTTCGGGAATTGGCGACGTGATACAAGTATTTCACAGCTCACCCGTGCTGCACGCAGAACCGATTGCCGCAGTTGAAGCGCTGATCTTTCTTGAAAACGGCACTGCCGCAGACATTACCGAAGAGGATATTGCTTTCATCGTATCGCAGGGTTATACTGTAAGAGCCGAATAAATAAAGCTCCCCAATTTTTCGGGGAGCTTTTTCTATCAAAACAACATCAGCACTCCGCTGATTATCATTCCTATGTAAATGATATATTTCAGCTTTTTTGCATCGAGTTTATCGAAAATCTTTCTGCCGAGGAAGTCGCCCGCGAGGCAGCCGATGAGACCTACGGCGGCGTAGAGAAGCAGATCGACGGTGACGAGACCGTTTATCGCGCGATTTGCGGTTGCGTAGATGTTGGTCAGGCAGAAGTAGAATTGGATCGTGGCGAAATAGGTGATGTTATCGGGTGCGGCGCTTGTCAGATAGAGCACTGCGGGAGGTCCGCCCGTGGAGAAAAGACCGTTCAGCGCACCGCCGAGCGTTCCCGCGATGATGCCGTTTACGGGCGTTGGTCTGATCTTGATCTTCTTGTTGAAGAAAAGGAAATATACGCTGAGAACAACGAGCACAGAGCCGAGAAGGATCTCAAATATCTTTGCCGAAACTTTTGCGGCGAAGTAGACCGCTATGGGTATCGAGATCAGCGCTGCCGCAAGCATCGGTATCGCGGTCTTGTAGGCGACGTTCTTGCGGTACTTGATCGAATTATACGTCGTGGTGCAGCAGGAAAAGAGGCAGGAGATGGTTGCCGCCGCGGTGTGAGAGGGCAGAAAATGCGGCAGAAACATCATTGCGAAGATGCCAAGTCCAAAGCCGCTGACTCGCTGAACGAAAGCCGCGCCGAAGCCGACGAGGATTATAAAAATGTAGTGTAAAGGTTCCATATCTTAAAACTCTATCCGACAGCCGTCATATGATGAGAGATAACCGTATTCCGCAGCGCGCTTACAGATGTGATCGTGCAGGGGGTTGCCGTTGTGCGAGAAGTGATTTACGCATTTGACGGTCCTTTCATCAACTGCGCCGAAGGATGCGAGCTTTTCGAGCACGCGCCCGATGTTCGGGAAGCCCATGTGTGAGCCTGTGTCTGCGATCGGAAGGTCGACGTTGGTGCAGTCAAGGCTGACAAAGTCAAAGCGGAAGTGGTTCTTTTCGATATAATCAAAGGTCTCGTCAAGGAAATATCCCGTGTCGTGGGCATAAAGCATAGTTTTGCCCTCGGACTCGATGATGTAGTTGAGAGCCTCGGTTCCTGCGGCGTGGCGCGCGGGGAGAGCGGTCACCTTGTACGGACCAAATTCTACAACGTCAAAAGCTTTGATGATATGGATGTTGACATTGCCCATACCGCCGCCGATGCGCTCTGCGCTTGCGGCGTTGCAGTAGACTTCAAGCACGGGCGCGCGCATATCGTGTGCGTAGCAGCCGTGGCGGTTGAAGAGATCGCGGGGATAGAGGTGGTCGGAGTGAGAGTGGGTGACGATGAGATACTTGATCTTGTCGCCCTCAATGCCATTTTCGAGGAAATGGTGATAGGTATCCGCGGGGAAGTCGATCAGCAGATCGTCATTCACGAGCGACTGCGAGCGCGTGCGGACGTTCTTTCCGCCTAAAGCGCGTGCCTCTTTGCAGTATTTGCAGTTGCAGAAAATTGCGGGAAAGCCTTCGGCTGCCGCGGTTCCGAGATATGTAAGTTTCATAAGCTTGGCTCCTTTCGGATGATACTTTAATTATACCATATAATGCTTTTCGAGGCAAGAGAGTTGAGAAAAAAAGAGATTTTTTTGCCCATTTCTATTGTAATTACCTCAATTTTATTGTATAATGAAGAAAAACTGCCAAAGGAGGCACAAAAAATGTATAACGAATGGTCACTTGACGTATTTTATAAGGGCGCGGAGGATCCGGCGCTTCAGCTTGATATGAAGAAGATCGAGGAGTGTGTTGCCAAGTATAAGGCGGCTGTTGCGGCACTCGATGCAGAAAAGCCTGCCGAGAGCCTTCGCCGTGTAATCGACGTAAAGGAAGAGATGGGCTTGCTTGTTCGCCGTCTGATGGGCTTTTTCAGCCTTCGCCGCTCGGCAAACGCATCCGACACTGCGGGCGCGGTCTATATGACCAAGATCCAGGGCTTGATGGCGTCCAATGCAAAGGAAAACGTCATTTTCAACAAGTTTGTCGGCGCGATCGAGGATATTGATTCGGTAATCGCGGGCGACGAGGTACTTTCCGCATACAAATTCTATTTCGGCGAGATCAAGAAATCGATATCACACACTCTCTCGGACGAAGCCGAGGAGGTATTTGCAAAGCTTTCGATCAGCGGCGGCAGAGCCTGGGGCGATCTTTTCTCCTATCTCACCGCAAACGTTGAGGTTGATTACAAGGGTGAGGTGACCACTCTTTCGGCTATCCGCGGACTTGCCGAGAGCGATGACGCCACCGTCCGCAAGGAGGCTTACGAGGCGGAGCTTGCTTGCTACTCGAAGATCCGCGATTCGATCGCGTTTGCGCTCAACAGCATTAAGGCTCAGGTCAACACCGAGGCAGAGCTTCGCGGCTATGCCGATCCGCTTGCAATGACCCTTGAGGATTCGCGAATGGAAAAGGCTACCCTCGACGCAATGCTCGAGGCAATGCGCGAGTATATGCCCAAATTCCGCGAGTATATGCGCCACAAGGCAAAGCTTCTCGGATACGAAAACGGACTGCCCTGGTACGAGATGTACGCGCAGATCGGCGACGCGAGCGCGCAGACCTTCACAGTCGAGGAAGCGCACAAATATCTCGTTGAGCATTTCGCAAGTTTCGCTCCCGACCTCGCACAGATGGTTGACCGCGCGTTCAAGGAAGAATGGATCGACTTTTATCCCCGCGCGGGCAAGGTTGGCGGCGCGTTCTGCTCGAATCTGCCCTTCATCGGTCAGAGCAGAATTCTCACGAACTTCTCGGGCAGCTTCGGCTCGGTCGTAACTCTCGCGCACGAGCTCGGCCACGCATACCACGGTCAGCAGATCGAGGATCACCGTCCGCTCAACACGGGTTACACAATGCCCGTTGCGGAGACTGCATCGAACTTCAACGAGCTCATCATCGTCAATGACGCGATCTCGAAGGCTTCGGGCGGCGAGAAGATCGCTCTTATCGAAAGCCAGATCCAGGATTGCAACCAGATCATAGTTGATATTTATTCGAGATTCCTCTTCGAGGACGAAGTTATCCGCCGCAGAAAGAACAAGTTTATGTTCGCCGACGAGCTGGAAGAGATCATGCTCAATGCACAGAAAGAAGCTTACGGCGACGGTCTTGACCCGAATTATCTCCATCCCTATATGTGGTGCTGCAAGAGCCACTATTACCGCGCAGGACTCAGCTACTATAACTTCCCCTACGCCTTCGGCGGACTCTTCTCCAGAGGCCTTTACGCGAAGTATCTCGAGGAAGGCGAGGCTTTCCTGCCCAAGTATCGTGCCCTTCTCAAGGCAACCACGGTCGAGAGCGTTGAAAACGTTGCAAAGATCGCGGGCATTGACCTGACAAAGCCCGAATTCTGGCGCACGAGCCTTCAGATCATCGCAGACCGCATCGACGAATTCATTGCGGAAACAAGCAAATAAGGTATAGTTATGAGAATTTTTGACGATCTTGATCAACTTATCGGCTCTACGCCGATGCTCAGATTAAAAAAGACCGAGGAGGCGGAGCATACGCTCGCAGCCGTCACGGCAAAGCTCGAATATTTCAATCCCGCGGGCTCGGCGAAGGATCGCGTGGCTCTGCGGATGATAAACGACGCCGAGGAGCGCGGATTGATAAGCGCGGGCGCGACTCTCATCGAGCCGACCTCGGGTAACACGGGAATCGGACTTGCCGCTGTCGGAGTGCATCGCGGATATAAGGTTATCGTCGTTATGCCCGATAATATGTCGCTCGAGCGTCAGAAGTTGATGCGCGCCTACGGAGCGGAGGTCATTCTGACACCTGCGGCAGAGGGGATGAGCGGTTCGATCGAAAAGGCGAAGGAGATCGCGGCAAACACACCTAATTCCTTCATCCCGAGCCAGTTTGACAACCCCGCGAATGCAGAGGCACATTATCTGTCAACCGGCAGAGAGATCTGGAATGATATGGATGGAAATATTGATATTTTCGTCGCGGGTGTAGGCACGGGCGGAACGCTGACGGGCTCTGCACGCTATCTCAAAGAAATGAATCCGAGCATAAAAGTCGTTGCCGTTGAACCCGATACTTCAGCCGTTCTTTCGGGTAAACCTGCGGGAGCACACGGTCTTTCTGGCATCGGCGCAGGATTCATTCCCGAGGTGCTTGATGCTTCTCTCATTGATGAAATAATGCCCATTTCAGTCGATGAAGCCAAGAGTGCTTGCCGAAATCTTGCGGCAAGAGAGGGCGTTCTTGTCGGAATCTCATCCGGCGCGGCACTCGCAGCGGCGCTGAAGCTTGCAAAGCTTGAAGAAAATAAGGGCAAGAATATCGCCGTCATCCTCCCCGACGGCGGGGAGCGATATCTCAGCACCGATCTGTTTTAATAAGAAAAGTCCCGGCGAGTTTCGTCGGGACTTCGGTTTTACCGAATCTTCTTCTTTTTGAACAGTACGATACACGCGCCGCAGATGAGAACACTAAGGCTTGTGAAGGAGATGAATCCGCCGCATCCTTTTTCGGAAACGGGTTCTGTGGTGGTGTTATCGGGCATACCGCAATCGACGGTTTCCTCGGCGGTTGTGGCTTCTGCCGTTGTTTCGGGAGCCTCGGTGGTTTCTTCCACTGTTGTTGCGGGAGGATTGAGGTAGTTAAGATACTTGATGTATTCTTCTGCGATGAATTTCTCGATCTTGGGAAGGACGTAATTCATACCCTCGTCGTTGAGATGGCTGACGTCATCGGGCTTGATGCAATATTTGATACGGAAATCGCGGTCGTCCATATCAACACCGCTGAGTGCGGGATCGGCTGCATAGAAGCAGATAACGCGGGGATCGTTTCTGTACTCGGCGATATCCTTCATTACGTTGGCGTAAGTGACGTTGCTGTATCCGGTGCTGGTATTGTTCGAATGCTTCCAAGCGGTGACAAGGATGATCAGCGCGCTCGGATACTTCTCGAGAAAATAGTCGACCATATAATTGATCGCGCCGTAGAAGGTTTTTGTGTCGCGCGAATCACGGTCGCCAAGGGGGACGAGTTGGCTGCGGTCGTTTCTTCCGCCTTCGAGAAGGATGATATTGGCGTCGCTTTTTCTCATTCTTTTAACGCGACCGACCATCGGGCTTTTGTCGAGGACGTAATCCGACATTGTGCTTCCGCCGATGCCGTAGTTTTCATAATTCATCTTATACTTGTTTCCAAGCTTGTTGACCCAGGTGACGTCCTTGCCGAGCGAGCTTCCGCCAAAATAGCTGTCGCCCATAGCGTACATGGTGATACCTTCGAGCTCGGGATAGTAAGCCTCCTCTGCCGCCGTGGGAATGGCGAAAAGAACGGTGCCGGCGATCATAGAGAGCAGTAATAAAAGCGATGTTAGTTTTTTCATGATCTTTACCTCTTAAAGTATATAATAAAGCCGAGCGAATTCGCTCGGCTTTATTATATCATACTTATTGAAATTAATCAATAGTCATATCAATTTTGAATCTTGTAATTTTGCGGAGTGTGTTCTTGGGGAATGGAGTGGTTCTGATCTTGAGAACACCGATCTTCTTGTAGGAAACAGCGGTCTTGTTGTATTCGTCGACGTAGGGCTTGATGTGAGCCTTGACGTCCTCGATTCCGTTTGCCTTAACGTAGTCCTCGTCGGGGAAGATCTCGGCAACGATGGCGTTGTGCGCAAGACCTCTCTTGCTCTGACCCTCGTAAACGACGATGTCAAGGATGCCGGGAACCGCGATAAGAGCGTTTTCGATCTCCTCGGGGTAAACGTTTTTGCCGTTGGAGAGGATGATGAGGTTCTTCTTGCGTCCCGTGATGAAGAGGATTCCATCCTCGCGCATCTTGCCGTAGTCACCGGTGCGGAAGAAGCCGTCCTCGGTGAATGCCTCTGCGGTTGCATCGGGATCGTTGTAGTAACCAAGCATTACGTTGGGACCCTTGACGCAGATCTCGCCCTCGCCGTCCTCGTTGGGATCAAGGATCTGGATCTCGTCGCAGTCGATGGGCTGACCGATGCTGCCCTGAACGTTATTGAGCGATCTGTTGACCGAAACGATGGGAGCGCACTCGGTGATGCCGTAGCCGTTGAGAGTGGTGATGCCCATTGCGGAGAAGAAATCAACGATCTCAGGGTTGATGGGCGCGCCGCCGGTGATGATCATCTTGTCCTCGCCGCCGAATGCCGCACGAACCTGCGCGAAGATCTTCTTGCGGAGGTCAATTCCGACACGGCACATACCGTTGCTGAGCTTGATCATATTCTTGATGAGCTTTTCCTTGCCCTGCTTTTTGATGTTTGCCCAGATCTTGCGGTAGAAGGTTTCAAGATAGAGGGGAACAAGAATGAGGTGCTCGGGTTTCTGCTCAGTGAGTTCTTTCGTTATATAGCGCAGACCGCCCGAGATGAAGATCTCGGAGCCGATGATGGTGTGTCCGACGATCATAACGGAAGAGCCGAAGGTGTGGTGGGGAGGAAGGACGCCAACGGTCTTGTCGCCAAAGTCGATATAGGGAATAACCGTGGTCATATCCTCAAGCACAGCCTTCTGCGAAAGCATAACGCCCTTGCCCTTGCCGGTGGTGCCGGATGTGAAAACGAGAAGTGCGAGAGCGTCGGGATCGATATCAGCGTGGTAATAGGGATCGGAGTTAGCCTCGAACTTGGGCTTGCCCGCACGCATTGCAGCGCGAAGATTGCGCTCGGTTTCCTTTGCGGCGAGATATACGGGCTCTGCCTCAAGGGAAATCTGCTCTGCGATATATTCGCCCTTTTCCTTGATGTCCTCATCACAGAAGAGGAAGGAGGCATTTGCCTTGGAAACGGTGTCGGCAAGGTCTTCCTTCTGCCATTCGGGATCAAGGGGAACAAGAACGCCGCCGATCGAGAGAACGGCAAAGTAGGTCAGCACCCAGTCGTAGCTGAGCTTACCGATGATGGCGCAATGCTTGCCGGCACATCCCATGTCGGAAAGCTCGCAGGCAAGGGAGCGAACGTCATCGCGGAGGCTTGAGAACTTGATCTTTGTGATCTCGGATTTCGGAGTGCGGCGGAAAGAATATGCATATTTGTCGGCATAAGTTTCGCCTGCGAACTCAATGAGCTCGCGCATATTGGTAAATTCGAGTTTTTCGTGAAGCTGATGCTTTTTCATAATATAAGACCCTTTCGGAGTAATTAATTTTCTGGTTTAAGTCCTTCAAGAAGGAAGGAGAAGCTGTATTTGAAATCTGCGACTGCCTTTTCCTTGGGCAGACCGCGTGCAACGGCGTCGGCATTGTAGCCGCGGCAGAAGCACCAGATCGAGTAGGCGAGGGTCTCCTCGTCAACGTCCTTTATAAGCTTATGCTCTTTTGCGAAGACTATTAATTTTTTTATTTCATCCGTCCACCAGGAGCGGTTGAGCTCACCAAGCGAGTCTTCCTCGAAGATGTACTGATTGAATTTCATCTTGACCTCGTAGGAAACGAGGAGCGAACGGCTGACAACGTCCTTGACGTACTCAAAGAAATCCTGCTCGACGTTTACGGGGGACTCGAAAGCCGTGCGGATCTTGACGATCGTGTTGCGGTAAACGATGTCAAGCACCGATTCGATGTTGGGGAAGCGGTTATAGAAAACGCGGTTTGAAATATCGAGCTTGCGGAGTATCTGCCGAACCGTCAAGGTAGCGGCGCCGCCCTCCATGGCGATCTCTTCAACTGCGTTGATGATTTTTTGCGACATTTCGTCGTGAATAAGGCTAACTGCAGCCTCGGACATAGTATCACCTCTTTCGGCACACATTGTGCTGATATTATAGCACACATTGTGCCGAGAGTCAAGACCTTGCTATAATTGTTTACCAATCGTTAAAATGTAAACAAACGTTGAAAATCGGTTGCAAAGTGAAAATAATTGAGGAAAATTTCGTTGTATGGATGGAAGGAAAAAAGGAGGGCATATATTATGACGAAAAAAGAAAGAATCAGACTTTTGACAGGTGTTGCCTTTATGGCGGTCATCTTTTTCGCAGTTGCCTCGATAGGCTGGACGAAGGCGGAATTTATCGTTGTTTATAATTATGGATTTGACGGAAAGGTTGAAACGAATATCGTCAAAAAAGGGTACGTCAAGGAACCGCCTTCGACGGGTCGATATGGCTACACTTTCGACGGCTGGTATTATCTCGACAAGCAGGGCAACGAGATCCTTTTCGATTTCGAAACCGAGCCCGTGACAAGGGACCTTGACCTGACCGCGCATTGGAAGCCGTTTGAGACGGAATTTATATTTGTTCTTCCGCAAGGCTATGGGGAATGCGAGGTTGAGAGTATGACGGTGCCCTACGGCTCGGAGTTTACTCTGCCAAAAGCCGAACGCAAAGGATATTATTTCGTTGGTTGGGAGATATTTGACGGGTTCTTCCTTAACGATGGAGTATGGACTTATCCCGATGATGAGTTTAAGCTATATGCCCGTTGGAGTAAGTTCAGACCGGGGCAGACCTATTTCCTCGGCGAATATGAGCAAAACATTCCTATTTATGAAAAAGGAAAGCTTATCGGTTGGGAAAAGGAACCGATCGAGTGGATCCCCATTGATAAAAAGGACGGCAAGTACCTTATGGTGACTAAATACGTTATCGACGCCAAACCTCTTGATTCTGAACGGAAGTATAAAAGCTGGGCAGATTGCGATCTCCGCGAGTGGCTTAACGGGGAATTCATCGATAAGGTTTTCAGCGAGGAAGAAAAGGCGATGCTCTGCGGTTACTATGATGAAAAACTCGGAACGACCGACAAGGTGTTCTTGCTGTCAAGTAAAGAAACGCGGCTTCTTTACGGCCCCGACATATTTGGTTTTGGTACAAAGTACGCCAAGCTTATGGGGTGCGAAAATACTAACGCGGTTTCGGAAATAGGGTGGGGAGGAGTAACTTATACAGGATATGGTTGGACTCTCCGTTCGTTTGAGCATAATATGAATTATCATTCATTTGGTGGAGCACAAGGCTCAATGAAAGCACATCAGATCTACGGCCTCCGCCCCGCAATATGGGTTGATGCTGAAAAACTTAATGGAAGATAAAGAAATCAGGCTGAATCGTTTAATATCAAATGATTCAGCCTGATTATTCATTTTTCATTATTCATCATTCATTATTCATTTGACCCACTAAAGGTTATTAATGAATAATGAATAATTATTTTGTAAAGGGAGATCAATTATCGGTCGCCTCAAAAACCTCTTTGCGTGCCATATCCTGAAGCGCGCGGAGAAGTTCGGGGGCTTTGCCGCCGACGGGCTTGCCGTCGATCTCTTCTGCGGCGAGGCAGTAGCGGCTGACTGCGGACGAGATGATCTCGTCGGCTTCCATCATTTCGTCGAGTGTGAAGGCTTCCTCGCGCACGGGAATGCCGAGGATCCCGCAATAGCGGATCAGATTTGCACGGGCGATGCCGGGGAGGATGAGATTATCCGTCGGTGCGGTGCGGAAGACGCCGTCCTTGATGATATGTATGTTCGAATGCGAGCCCTCGGTGACTCTGCCGTCGCGGTGCAGGACCGCCTCGTTTGCGCCCGCCATTTCAGCCTTCTGCGATGCCATAACGGAGGGGATAAGATTGATCGTCTTGATGTCGCAATGCAGAAAACGCGTGTCGGGCACGGTGATGAGCTTGATCTTTTTGTATACGTCCACCATCTCCGTCGGGCGAAGCATTACCCAGACGTTTCCGTGGCACATCTCGCCCCAGGCGTGATTGCGGGGAGCGGTGCCGCGCGTTACCTGAAAATACACCCACTGCTCGCCGGTATCGACCTGCGTGACAAGTCTGCGGATGAGGGCGCAAAGCTCCTCGGGCGTGTGGGGAATGCCGATGCCGAGTGCGTCTGCGCTTCTGTAAAGACGAGCAACGTGCTCCTCAAGCTGCCAGACGATATGGTTGCGCGCGAAAGTCGCGTCATATACGCCGTCGCCGAAATAGCACCCGCGGTCGAGCATGGGTATCCTCATATCCTCGATCGACGAAATTTTGCCGTTGTAATAAGCTAAATCTTTCAATGTTTGCCTCCGAATATATTTAATGCGATAATTTTCTATATTAAGTATAGCACGAGCGGGAGAAAAAGTCAAGATTGAAACCCAAAAGAGTTGAAGTTTTGTTCAACCCTACAAAAATAAAATCCCCCATTGACAAACGGGGATTTTTATTATATAATATAATAGTATAAAAATTTACTCTAACGGAGGAAAAAATGGATAACGCAAAGCTTCAGATGCTCAAAGAAACCGCCAAGAACATCCGTCTCGGCATTCTTGAGGGCGTACACGCAGCAGCATCGGGCCATCCCGGAGGATCGCTCTCGATCGCTGACATCATGACCTATCTCTATTTCTCGGAGATGAACGTCAACCCCGCTGATCCCAAGAACCCCGACCGCGACAGACTCGTTCTCTCGAAGGGTCACACCGCTCCCGCACTTTACGCAGCTCTCGCAGAGAAGGGCTTCTTCTCGAAGGACGAGCTCAAGAACCTCCGCCAGGTCGGTTCCTTCCTTCAGGGTCATCCCGACATGAAGGGCACTCCCGGCGTTGATATGACAACAGGATCCCTCGGTCTCGGCGTTTCCGCGGCTTGCGGAATGGCTCTCGCGGCTAAGATCGACGGCAAGGACTACCGTACATATGCCATCCTCGGCGATGGCGAATCCCAGGAGGGTCAGGTTTGGGAGGCAGCTATGTTTGCCGCTCACTACAAGCTTGACAACCTCTGCTTCATCCTCGACCTCAACGGTCTTCAGATCGACGGCAAGATCACCGAGGTTATGAACCCCACTCCCCACGACAAGAAGTTCGAAGGCTTCGGCTTCAACGTCATTCTTGCAAACGCTCACGACTTCGAGTCGATCGAGGCAGCTTTCGCCGCTGCTCGCGCTTGCAAGGGCAAGCCCTCCGTCATCATTGCTAATTCCGTCAAGGGCAAGGGCGTTTCTTTCATGGAAGATCAGGTAGGCTGGCACGGCTCCGCTCCCAACGACGAGCAGTATGAGCAGGCAGTTGCCGAGATCAAGGCAAGTCTTTGATTAGGAGGTAGTAAAAATGGCACAGAAAATAGCAACAAGAGAATCCTACGGTAACGCGCTTGCGGCTCTCGGCGAGAAGTACGATTTCGTCGTTCTCGACGCTGACCTCGCGGCTGCTACAAAGACCGGTATTTTCAAGAAGAAGTTCCCCGAAAGATTTTTCGACTGCGGTATCGCAGAGGGCAATATGATGACCGTTGCGGCAGGTATCGCGACCACCGGCAAGCCCGTTTTCGCATCTACCTTCGCAATGTTTGCGGCAGGACGTGCTTTCGAGCAGGTTCGTAACTCGATCGCTTATCCCCACCTCAACGTAAAGATCGGCGCAACTCACGCAGGTATCACCGTTGGTGAGGACGGCGCGACCCACCAGTGCCTTGAGGACCTCGGCGTTATGAGAACCATTCCCGGAATGGTAGTTCTCAACCCCGCCGATGACGTAGAGGCTCGCGCAGCTGTTGAGTGGGCACTTAACTACGTTGGCCCCGTTTACATCCGCTTCGGCAGACTTGCTGTTCCGGTAGTATTCGACGAGGCTGATTATAAGTTCGAGTTCGGCAAGAACCTCACCGTCCGCGAGGGTACAGACGTTACCATTATGGCAACCGGTACCATGCTTTACATGGCTATCGAGGCTGCAGAGAAGCTCGCAGAGGAAGGCATTTCCGCAAGAGTTACCAACGTTCACACCATCAAGCCCATCGATAAGGAAGACATCATCGAGGCTGCAAAGACCACCGGATGCATCGTCACCGCAGAGGAGCACAACATCCTTGGCGGTCTTGGCTCTGCTGTTGCAGAGGTCGTTTGCGAGAACTGCCCTGTTCCCGTACTCCGCGTAGGCGTTGAGGATAAGTTCGGTAAGTCCGGCAAGGTTCCCGCACTTCTCGAGGCTTACGGTCTCACCACCGAGAACATCGTTGCAAAAGCAAAAGCCGCTATCGCAGCAAAGAAATAATGTAAAAACGGCAAGCTTTCGGGCTTGCCGTTTTTAAGTGGACAGTGGACAAAAAGATGCGGACACGATTTTTCTCCAATAAAAGACAACTGTAGCCTGAAGTTTTTGAAGATCCTAAAGAAACTTTTTTCAAAAAGTTTCTTTAGTCGCCCTCCGCAGAGGGCGAAATTTCCCCTTGTGTGCTTCAAACGGGCGTCGCCCCGACGACCGTTTGGAAGGAGTAAGGGGTTGGCTCATTTAACATAGATATTATTGGTGGTAACCGATAGTTGCGCGCTCTCCTTTCACCGCTCCTCGCGGTCCCCCTTCCTCCCGGAGGAAGGCTGATTAGTCAGTGCAAACTCCTTCGGATATTCAGCGAATATCGTTTTAGCTTAACCCTTAAATAGTAAAAAGGAATATTTTATTGAAAAAGTTTGCGAGAACTCTATTACGAGTGCAAATTGATTCAAATAAAATATTCCTTTTTGTATGCAAAATTATAAGTTTGAGCAAAATTCGCTGCACAATCAATGAAGCTTGCACGCACCCTTTAGCCTTCCTCCGGGAGGAAGGGGGACCG
>JAZQJB010000078.1:0-15816 GCA_045541375.1 Eubacteriales bacterium
CGCTGCGGCTCGGTCACGCCGCGGGTCTGACAGTCCCCCGGACTGTCATTCAATGCCGCGGCGCCGCTTCGCTACCCCACCGGGGAAGGCTGACTGTAAGTATCGCAAAGTTTTCTGAATTTTGTTACGATCAATAATTCAATTAACCCAAGGTAAGCTTACATACTTTTGCATATATTCTTATAATGAAAACAAATCATACATTTATCTCTGTAGTCGATGTTCGCACTCTCTCTATCAGCCTTCCCCGGTGGGGGAAGGTGGCGCGAAGCGACGAATGAGGCGTTTTAATAAGATATTGTTTTTCGAGCGAAGCGAGAAAATCTTCCCGTTTTTCTTTGTGTTTCAGAGTAATATCGGGGTAGATTTGCTTTTTAGTGAGTCGACCTATAAACAATATTTCTATTAATCGGTTGACAAACCCGACGGATAATGATATAATGAATTAATAATTCTTGAGGTGGAGAAAATGGCAAGTATTAAAATAGATTTCAATCAGAAGCTCGGACGAGTCAAGCCGATGCACGCGGTCAACAACGGACCCTCTTACAAATTTGCGGTTGACCAGCGAATCACGAATATCGACGATTACCGCGCCGCGGGAATTCCCTTCGCGCGCAATCACGACGCCGCGTTTTATTCGACCTACGGCGGCGAGCACACCGTCGACGTGCACAATATCTTCCCGAATTTCGACAAGGACCCCTATTCGCCCGAATCCTATGATTTCGCAATGACGGATGAATACGTCAAGGTCTGCGAATTTGCGGGAGTCCGCACCTTCTACCGCCTCGGCTCGAAGATCGAGCACGGCGTCAAGAAATACGGCACTCTTCCGCCCAAGGATTTCGCAAAATGGGCGGTTATCTGCGAGCACATCATCCGCCACTACACCGAGGGCTGGGCGGACGGATTCCATTACGACATCAAGTATTGGGAGATCTGGAATGAGCCCGATCTCGATCCCGACGATTCGACCCACAAGCGTTGCTGGGGCGGCACTGCGGCGGAGTTTTATGAGCTTTATTGCATAGCGCACAAGCATCTCAAATCCTGCTTCCCGCACCTCAAGATCGGCGGCCCCGCGGTCGCGGGTCTCAGGGAAGCCTGGCTCGACGGATTCTTCCGTAAGCTGAAGGAAAATGACATCGTCCCCGATTTCTTCTCCTGGCACAGATACGATAAAAATATTCACACATTCGTCGCAAGAGTCCGCAAGGCGCGCGAGCTGCTTGATAAGTATGGATTTACCGAGACCGAAAGCATCCTCAACGAGTGGAACTATGTCCGCGGTTGGACTGGTGACGATTGGGTCTATTCACTCAAGAGCGAGAAAAACATCAAGGGTGCCTGCTTCATCGCGGCGGTTATGGAGTCCTGTCAGTATGAGCCGCTCGATATGCTGATGTATTATGACGCCCGCCCGGGCGGAATGAACGGGCTGTTCTCGACCGATATGATCTGCGAAAAGCTCAAGGGATACTATCCTTTTTATATGTTCAACACGCTCTACAAGCTTGATAGCGCGGTAAAGGTCGGTTCGGACGACGGCGATCTTTATGCCTGCGCGGCTGTCGGAGAGGGTGAGGCGGCTGTTATGCTGACTCATTATTCCGACGATGACGAAAAGGGAGCGATAGAGGCAGAGATCGATCTTTCGGGCTTCGGCGCGGAGAAGGGTTGCGTGATCGAGTACTACCTGCTCGACGCGTCGCACGATCTCGAGCCCGTCGGCAAAGCGACCTACTACGGCGACCGATTCACCCCCGCCTTCGTAATGCCCAATCTTTCTTCCTATCTTATTAAGATAAAGAAGCTTTGATTAATACTTGACAATTCCTCCGTTTTGTGGTATGATTATGACATCACAAAACGGAGGATCTTTTTTATGAATATTAAAGGTTTTAAGGTAAATTTCCTTGGTGACAGCATCACCGAGGGCGTCGGCGTTGTTGACCGCGCAAATTGCAGATACGATAAGCGCCTCGAGAAGATGTGCGAGCTTTCGAAGGTCAACAACTACGGCATCGGCGGCACCCGCCTGGCTCATCAGCAGCACGCGAGCGAAAAGCCCCGCCACGACCTCTGCTTCTGCGGCAGAGTTTACAATATGGACAAGACCGCCGATATGGTCGTTGTTTACGGCGGCGTAAACGACTACATCCACGGCGACGCTCCCTTCGGAGAGATCGGCGACAAGACCCCCGCGACTTTTTGCGGCGGCGTTTACTTCCTTATGAACTTCCTGCGCGAAAATTATGCGGGCAAGCCCGTCGTTTTCATGACTCCCGCGCGCTGCTGCTACAGCAACGTCGATGATCTCAAGCCCTCGCCCCGCCCCATCAAGCGTCCCGACGCAAAGGCTCTCATCGCTTACGTTGAGGTGATCGAACAGACCGCAAAACAGTTCGACATTCCCGTTCTCAACCTCTACCACAAGCTCGGACTCGACCCCCACGACTCCGAGATCGCGCAGAAATACACCTCCGACGGCCTCCACTTCAACGACGCCGGCCACGAATTCCTCGCCCTCAGACTCAAGGAGTTTATTGAGAGTCTGTAATTCTCTATAAAATCAAGCACTCAATCGCAGGATTGAGTGCTCAGACTGCTGACAAACTTGTATATGGAAAAACAATATGTCAAATTGCACAATAATAGTCAAGCATCTGTGTTCGCAATCTCTAATAGGGGTGCAGGGGGCGAAGCCCCCTGCAAGAAAAAAACGATGTCATCCTGAGGGCGTGCCCGCAGGCATATACGCCCGAAGGATCTCGTGACGCGCCCATTTACAAGCGCGTCGCGGTGCCATAACGATGAAGTCTGCAGTAAATTACCGTATAATTTTGACAAAGTATTTTGTTCGCACATTCTAAAGTCAACATAAACGAAATCACTGTGTAATTTTGAACGCACACAGTGATTTTCATTTTCATATATATTTAGTTTTTTGGTGCAGTACAGACCAATTCGCCAGCACCGCGACGCGCAAAGAACAATTTGCGCGTCACGAGATCCTTCGGCGGCAGGCGGTCTGCGGACGCCGCCTCAGGATGACATCGTTTCTTTTGAAGGGGGCTGCGCCCCCTTCACCCCTGCTTTGCGAGTGCGAACATAGCTTTTTACTAATTATTTGTGCATATTGCTATATGTTAGTTTTTAATATACGTTTGTCAGTGGTCTGAGCGGCAAAATCAAAGATTTTACCGCCATGAATTCACATCGACCACTCCATCGAGTCGGCGTGGACGTAAGCGCATTGGCGGGTTATCAAAAACTCGTCGTCGAGCGACTGTGAGTTCGCCCAGATGACGGTGCCGTCGCGGAAGCCGATGTTTGAGCAGAATATTTCGTCGCCGCACTTGACCCGCCACGACTTGACACCGCGGAAGATCATCTCCACTCTCGGGCTGCCTTCAATGCTCGTGACGTCAACGCCAACACGCAGGCAGTCGCCGCACCCCTCTGCGAACACGACCATTCCGTCATGCAGGCTGTTTGTCGCCTTGTAAAACGCGATGACATCTTTGTTGTTACAGATCATTTTTTCATTCATCGGTTTTGCCGCTTTCTCGATTATTTCACTCCAGAACGGAATATTCACGGCGGATGCGGTTGAGAGTTTGCCGTTAAAAAATTCGTTTTGGAGATATTCCGAGAGATTAGCGCCGTATACGATGGTATCCATACCGACGGTGGAAATGACGGGCGGGTCGTCGACGCCCTCGATCACGGGGACGTATCTGTGCGAATAGATCGGAATCAGTTTGGGGGCTTTTGCGGCGACACGGGAAAATACCTCCAGCACTTCCTCCTCGTTTTCGGGTCGTTTTCCCCAAGATTCCAGCCAAAATCCGTCCTTGACGTCTTCTTTCAGCCAATTTATCGGATCTTCGATCATTTTTTTGATCGCGCGGACGTTATTCTCATTGAAATCCTTCCACAGAGGAAAAGGAATAGCCGAGGACAAACACGGCACCCCGCAGGAATAAAAATCGGCAAGCGCCTGCGGAAACTTGAAGCCGTATATCTCTTCAACCTTCCCCCTCTCTTCCTCAGTCATGCCTGCAGGGGCGAAATAGCCCTTGGCTTCAAGGTGCTTCAGGATAAATCTGTAATTTTCCATACTGTTTTTCCTTTTTCCTTCCGATAAGATTTTGTTGCAAAGCTCTTTGATCTCGCCGATCGATCGTTCCTTAAACTCGGGGAGAGTCCGCACGATCGTGTCGAGCTCTTCACCGAGGTTGAGAAGGCGGTAAAGCTCGGGATCTTCCTTGTATTTCTCAAAAATACCGGGACGGAAGAGCAGTTTTTGCGCGGTTTTGGTGTCGATGATGTTCGATTCGATGGCATCGACGAGTCCAAGCGCCATTGCCGCTATGTGGCATCTGCGTTCTTGGTCGAATACTTTTTCTTTCATTTCTTATCTGACAATACGGTCAGCACGTAAAAAATATTTTTTCGGGGCAAAAGCCTCGCGAAAATCGGGTTATAAAAAGAGCGAACGCACGGTCAGCAGGATCATTAAGACCGCAAAGACAACTATGCCGGGGGTGCGGACAATGATCTCGCGCTTGTCGCTTTCAAGAAGCGCGGGAGCGTTGTTTTCCGTGCTGAATTTATTCCGATTGATAATGAAAAGGATTATGCCGAAGATGTTTATCGCGGCAACGATCAGCGTGAAAAGTATGTAACCCGCCATCACTGCGCGGTATTCTGCATATACCTCCACCGGCAGGGCGGACAGTTCCTCTGTAGTCATGCCCGCAAATTCCGTCAATTTCGAAGTAAAAAGCACGGGAAACACGCCGACGAAATTGTAGATCGCGTGCAAAATCGTTACTGCAAGATAGCTTCCCGTTTTGCAATAAAGATAGCCGAGAATGAATCCCGCGGCGGCGGTTGGGAGGATCTGATACACGTTTTGGTGGTAAAGTCCGAAAAAGACCGCAGAAGTCAGTATGGCAAGCAGCTCGCCGTGCTTATAAAGGCGGTCAATGAGAAGCTTGCGGAACAAAAATTCCTCGGTTATCGGCGCGATCAGCACCACGCAAACAAAAGCCTGCCAAGGCTCGACAGACCCGATCGCCGCGCTGACCCTGTCGCTGAGCTCAATGCCCGAAACGAAATATATGAAGCCGGTAAAAAACTGCGTGATCAGGTTTCCAAGGCAAGAAACACCGAAAGCGATGAAAACGAACTTGAAAAAGTCTTTCACCGTCATTTTTTGGCGTTTGGGCGCGGATCTGGGGATAAATTTCAGCAAAAGTGCCGCGCCGAGGGTTGCACTGCCGATGACAAACGCATTGACAAACAATACGTATTTTGAGAAAAATGCTTTTACAGCGTCACTTTCAAGCATTAAAAAGCTGTCAATAAACAATGAGATAACCATTGAAAGTACGGCAAACACCAAAAGTATCCACCCGCAGCGGTTGTAGGTGCGCTTCAACGCTTTCTTTTCGAGTTCGGGATCAAGCCTTTCTTCTATAATCGGTTTAAGTTCTTCGTTCATAATGATACCTTTCGTCAATTATGCGTTCTTATGACTATATTATACCATAACACCCCCGCGTTGTCAATAGGTCAGATGTTTTTATTGAGCTTTTTTAAGCAATGCAAATAATCGTTATAAGCATAATGATCCTCACTTGCCTCGCGATAATCGGTGCAGACGAAGGATAGCTCTTTGCGTGTTTCATCAAGATCTTTGGTGCCGTTCAGCAGATCGCAGACGTCAAGCTTGTTTTTCGGCTTGTCATTTTTCAGACAAAAGATCTCGCCCGACTTGTTGCCGTAGGGGCAGAAATTGCCGTGCGCGCAGGTGAGGCAGCACTTGATCTTCACGCCCTCGGGCAGAGATCTTTGCAACGAGGCAAAAGCCGCTTCCCAAGTGTGGCAAGAAGGTGTGCTCCAATACGCTTTACCGTCATAAGTCACGGTGACGGTCATTGAATCGGGATCGATGCGCACGCCGTTGTTGTAAACGGGCACGTTATGCTCACGGAAGCTTGCTTCCACGGTCACGTCGCCGCTCGGTGTGGAGAGAAGGAGGTCTTTCTTTTGACTTTTATGCCCCTCATACCAAGCCTTGCCGTCGTAGACATCCCACTCGATGCGGACGCTGTCGAAATCGAATTTGGGCGAAAGCCATTCGTTTCCGATCGCGCCGAGTTCATAACCTTCGTCCTTTTTATCAAAATACATAACCGTCACGCCGTGCTCGTTTTTAAGCTCCTCGATGAATCTCGCCATCGCCTCGTCACCCTCGTAGATCACGCGCGGCTCATCGGTATATGAATTGCCGTTTTCATCCTTCTTCCAGGTGCGCGGGAGCTCATAAGTGATGTTTTTGATCCCGAAAAAGGTCGCCACAGCCTCGCCGAGCTCCATATCCTTGCCCGTGCCGTTCTGCGCGGCGTCCTTGTGGATATTGAGTGCTCTGATCTTGACGGCCAGATCGCCGTTTTCCCACGAAACGAAGCTCCATTCGCTGTCGTGGAACTCGAAATCCGCAAGGCTGTCAAGAGAAACGTGGCAGAGCGGGCGCTGCATAATATAATATCTTCCGTCTTTTTCATTCGAAAGGTCGCGGACGATCTTGAATCCCAGACGGGTGTAGATCTCAAGCAATTCGTCAAAACGTCCTATGTCGGGGAATCTGAGCATTCTTTCGAGCAGATATACCTCGGCGTGTGTGTAGCCCTCTTTGATGGCGTCCTCAAAGGCGCGCGTGATGAGCTTTTCCTCCATTCCGCAACGCTTGAAATTGGACGCGATCATCAGCTCGACGATCGAAAGTATCTTCGAGCCCTCGGGCGCGGTGGGGATGGCGCGCTCCTCCTCGGGGATGCCGAGGCATACGAAGGAATCCTTTTCGCCGCAGTGGCAGAAGCCGAAAAATTCATTTTCAAAGCAAGCCACCGTTCCCTTTGCGATCCCGCCGCCGACGTAGCGTTCAACCTGACCGAGCCACATTTCGACAAGCCTTTCGCTGCCGCCCTTGCGCTCTATCACGCTTTCATACTGCGCGCGCTCTTCCTCCTGCGTCATATGATAGCTCATACCGAAATTATAGCAATTATCCTTGCAGGTATATGCACGGCAGAATGAAAAATAATTCTTCCATTCGTGGCGGTGGAGGGGTCTGTATTTGATATTTTCGCGCACTACCTCGCGGCGGAGGTCAAGAAGCGCGGGGTGCAAAAGCTTATCAAAGGAAGCCAAGTGACAGATAAAATCGCGAAGTGCTTCGGAATTTTCGGGCACGTGGGTGAGGTGGTCGAAAAGCGGATCGGTGTAAGCGATAGGCTCGTGCGGCAGAGCGTAATATTTTTTAGCAACCTCATAAGCCTCTCTATATTTTTGAGCAAAGCCTTCAACATTACCTTCTTCAAGGCAAAGGCGTGCGTCGAGCGTAATGATCGCCCCACAGTCGCGGCGGAGATTTTTGCTTTCGGGCATCAGCGCATCAAGCAAGACTTTCGCGGCATCGATCGACGCGCGGGTATTGATATTCAAAAGCTTGTAATAAAGATCGTCAAATTTCGTCTTAAGATCCTTTTGCCCGTATCTGATCTTTTCGTCCCCGCCGAGGCATTTGGCAACAAGCTCGGCGCGCACCTTGTGATCCTTTATCTTGTAAGCATAATCAAGTGCTATGTCGCGGTTTCCGCGCTCCAATTCGGCGCGTGCCAAAAAAGAAATATAGCTGTCATCATCGGGATAACGTATGTGAAGCTGATGAAAATAAAAGCACGCTCGGTCAAGATAGTGCTTATCCTTCTTGCTCTTGCCGAGAAAGAAGCAGTCACACGCACGGCGGTAAAGAAAATCTCTGTCATCGGGAAATTCCTCAAGAGCTTCCTCCGCAACGAGCAGGGCCATATCTTCACCGTAACAAGCCATCTGCTGCCATCTGTGCTCAAACTCCGCGCGGCGGTCGGTGCCGAGAAGGTCGTTAAGACCTATCCGCAACACCTTTGAGATCGGCACGAGCAGATTGATATCGGGCATAGTTTGCCCCGTTTCCCATTTCGAGACGGCTTGCGACGAGATGTGAAGCTCCGCCGCGAGGGCGTCCTGCGTCATTCCCTGCTTCTGCCTGTACTCGCGAACCTTTTCGCCGATAGTCTTTTCCTGCATTTTTATGCTCCTTAATTGTTCTTGATTTTATTATATCACACCCACCCGCGAAATGCAAGAAACTTTTCGGATAGACATAAACAACCGCGGGTTGGAGAAAGCACTTGTTACCTCATAACAATCAGTGAAAGCTCAATACAACTAATCGCTGATATGTGCGATTATCGTTCGTGCGGTACAATAATGTCCTCCTCATTCACCGCTCCTCGCGGTCCCCTTTCCCCGCTGGGGAACGCTGAAGGGTATCAGCAAACTCCTTCGGTATTCAGCGAACATCGGATATTGCTATAATTTTGTTTGTGCAGATTGGAATATTTCATTAAAATAATTACGCACTCGTAATAGAGTTTCTGCAAACTTTTTTAATGAAATATTCCAATTTGATACGCAAAATTATATTGCTAAATCATCTTCGCTGAACAGTTAACGGTTATTGCTAAACCATCAGCGTTCCCCAGCGGGCAAAGGGGACCGCGGGGAGCGGTGAATGAGGAGGACAAAATCTGTACTACACAAATGACAAGGCTTCAACTATCCTCTGCTGAGGTCAATCGTATTCACTTCTGCAAACCGATCAATCCTGCGAAAGGATCTCCTTTGCCATTTTGTCGCAGAGATCTTTGCTTATCGGCTCTGAAAACATTTCAAGGAATAGATCGTAAATGACGGTTGAAAGCTCGGGCTCCGTCATATCATCGCGGATGCGTTTCGCCAATCTGTCGATCTCGGGCTTATATTCATCATCGGGACAGCCCATTGCAAGCAGACCCATGGGGTCGTGCTTATCAATAACCGATTTGAGATCTCTTTGCATGATCTTTGCCGCCTTATAGCCCGTGATCTTATCGGGCCACACCTCACCGTAAGTGTAGCCTTCGAGCATTGTTATGAATCCGTCCTTGACGAACAGGACGTAGCCCGAGCCGTATTTGATGCCCGGAAAATCTATATGCAGAGAGCCGAATGGCTCTTTGATTCCGTCTCCGAAGGAATCGGCGGGGTCGGTGATCTCAAAATTCGTGTAAAAACCGACGCCCGTGAACTCGCGGCTCTTGATGCGGCATTTGTCATACTGCGCCATTATCTGCGCCTCGAACTCGGGCTTTTCCTTTGCAAGAAGCATCATTACCTCGCGCTCGAAGCGCTTGAAGCTGTTTTGGGCGGAAGACTCGAGCTCTTTCTGCATAATATACCGTCTGATGCCGTCATCGGTCAGATCGTGCACGACTCGGAAGCCGAATTTTTCATAAAGAGCGACCTCGCGCTTAAATCTTGCCGTGTCATGCGCCGCAAGATAGACTTCCGCCTTGGTATATTCACTGTTGTCCGCCCATTCGAGCGCGGCAGAGATCAGCCCCTCTTCGATGCCGCAATATTTCAAATTATCCTCTATCAGCATTTCGGCAAAGAACAGGACCTTCTCGCCCTCTTCCACCGCGCGGTATTCGGTGGGCACGGGCAGAAAATCATAGCTTGCCTTATCCCAGGCGTTGCAATAGCCGACGATGACGTTGCCGATCTTCGCCGCAAAGCCGTTCATTTTTCCGCCTCCGACGAGTCGCTCGATCTTATTCCTGCCATGCTCGTAAAAGCACTCTTCTGTGCGGCACGAGCCGTGTTTTTGGATCAGCGCATCCCTCTCGCTGACCTCACCGGAGTCTTTGTTATACAGATCCGAGAAACACACGATTCCGTTTTTGCAAAGATGATGCTTGCAAAACTGATAAAACGCGATCCATTCGTGCCTCCAGAGGCGGGAGCAGGTCACGTTTTCCTTGGCGATCCTGCGGCGAAGCTCGAGCGACGCGCGGTGACCGAGCTTTTCGCTTGATAGGAAGCGGTCGAAGAAGTGAAATAGGTCAAGACTTTTGTTCCGCTCGTTCTGCAAGCGGTCAAAAAGCGGATCGGTGTACGCGATCGGCCCCCGCGGCAGGGCGTCGTATGCCTTCACAGCTTCATACGCCTTGGTAAACTTCTCCGCGTAGCCTTCAAGATCGCCACCGTCAAGGCAAAGCTCGGCATCGGCGAGGTAAAGCGACCACAAAAGATCACTGCGAAGCGCCTTGCCCTCGCCCATCATCACGTCAAGAAGCGCGTGCGCGGCGTTGATCGACTCGCGGGTGTTTATGTCAACAAGAGTTTTAATAATATTCTTCACCTGACCCTCAAGCTTCGATTGCTTATATCTGATCTCTTCCTCGCCGCCGAGGAATTTTGCGATCAGGCTCTTTTGACGACTCGATGCCTTGAGCGAATATGCAAGATCGAGGGCTTTTTCGCGGTTTCCGCGCGCAAAATGCACCTCGGCAAGCAAGGCGGTATATTTTTCGTTGTCGGGGTATTTTTGATGGAGCTCGGAAAAATGATCCTGCGCCTGACCGAGATAGGAAAGCGACCAAGCCCCCGTCTTGCTCTTATCCGTGCCAAGCTCGTATTCCGCATTTGCTCGGCGGAAAAGGAATTCCTCATCGTCGGGAAATTCCTTGAGCGCATCCTCTGCCGCGAGCAGGGCAAGCTCATCGCCGAAGACTTGCGCACTCTTCCACGCGCGGTCAAATTCATCGCGCCGTGAGCCGCCAAGCAACTCGTTGACGCCGACGCCAAGAATTCTCGACAGCGGCAAAAGCAGATTTATATCCGGCATAGTCTGCCCGTTTTCCCATTTCGAGATGGCTTGCGGGGAGACGTGAAGCTCGTTTGCAAGATAGTCCTGCGTCAGTCCTTGCTTTTGTCTATACTCGCGAATCTTTTCGCCAATCGATTTATCCTGCATTTTTGTGCTCCTTAAATTTTCATATCAATGCTTTGACCTTCTCGAGCAACTGCTTGTATTCCTCGGTGAAATAGACGGTTTCGAGTCCTTTGCGTTCCTGCAAAATGCCATAGTATTGCTCCAAAAGGCTCATCGGGCCGCTTTCGGACGAGAGCTCGTCGAAGATCGGGGAGGTAAATTTGCCCGTTCCCTTGATAAACTTTTCCTTTGCGACGTCAAGCGCGCGGTAAAGATACTTCATCGTCTCGGCGGAGTCGCCGCGGGCGGCGTAATATTTCGCGCGCGTGTACTCGATCATCATCAGGTGGTCGTAAAACCATTGGTAATTGCCGTCGGGAATGAGAGCGCGGATAATATCCTCCGACGCCTGCAAAAAATCAAGATCGTCGCATCTCATTTCGAGCAGAAGGCTGTCAAGCTCTTTGCAGACTAATTTTTGACGGTGGCGGCGGAGTTCATCGCCGCGAAGGACTTTCTTCATAGCGTCATCGGGCGATTTGCACTTGTTTGCCCACACGATCGCCTCGTCGGTGCGCCCGCTCTCCATCATTATCTCAACCATCTTATACTTCGGATTCTCATCATCGGGATCTTTATCGGCAAGCTCGGCGCAATGCTCCTCTGCAAGGGAGAGCCACCTCTCTTTTTCCTCGGCATCGCTCTGACGGCACGCAAGCGCAAATTCATCGACTACGCGGCGCCAAAGAGAGGTGTAATCGTGCGGAAATTGAGAAAGTATTGCGTTATCGAGAGCGACAAGATCTTGAAGCGGTGCTTCCCACTTTTCACATTTGAACCTAAGCCGCAACCATTTCACATTCAGTTCCCGAAGGGGATTCTTATGCTCGAGCAGCTCGTCGGTCGTAGTGCCCAAAGCATCGGCAAGCGGGCAGATCGCGGAAAGATCGGGGAAACCCGTGCCCTTTTCCCATTTTGAAACCGCCTGCGGGGTCACGCAGAGTGCTTCGGCAAGCTGCGCCTGCGTCATTCCGCATTTTGTTCTGTGCTCCTTGATTTTATCGGATATCGCCATTTTGCACCTCCAAATCATCTTGTTTACATTATATCACAAAAGGTTGGGTTTGTAAATAAAATAAATAGAAAGAAGCACTCAACGTGGCGTTGAGTGCTGTCTTTCTTATTTCATCAGTTCATCTGCGAGGCGGATGATCTCGGGCGCGATCTTTTCGCGCTCTTTTTTGACCGTGCGGTTATAGACGGGGTAGGCGAGGCAGACGAGTACCATTCCGACGATGCCGATGGGCACGCCAATGAGCATTGCCAGATTACTCGGTGCGCCGAGGATGGTGCCGATGTCGGTCATGATCAGGCTCATTCCGCAGCCCATAATCAGCGCGCCGATGATGCCGAGGACGAGGGCTACCGCCGTCGCCTTTGAGTGCACGCTTGCGTCGAGGCGGCGAAGCTGTGTCATTTTGTCCTCCTCGGCGGTCGGTTTTTCATATTTATCGCGTATTTTTTGTATTTCCGCCTGCTCCTTGGCGGAGTAGGTGTAGCTGAAAGTCTCTTTATCTTTGTTCTGCATTTCTTTTTTCCTTTTTAATCTCTCTTGTGCCTTTTGCGATCATATACACCGCCGTGATTATCACGAACACCGAAACCGCGGCACCCGTGGCGGTGAGCAAAATTCTGCGCGATGCGAGGTCCATTGTGCCGTCGCCAAAAGTGGTCAGCATTGTTGATTCGAGCGTGAGCATCGAAACGCAGGCGGCTGCCATACTGATCGCCTTGCTTGCGGAGAGGATGGGGCTGTTATATTTGCGGTACTTGACGATTCCCACGATCGCGTGGGTAAAGCTCCAAAAAGTGTAAGCCGCCATGGCGATCGCGGTTATCATACTGTGCTCGAATGTGCGGTTCCAATAGACCATGAAGAAGATCATCAGCGACAGCGCCATATTCATTGCAAGGAAGACCCAACCGCAGGCGCGGTAGCGGCGCAGTTCCGCGATCATATTCTCGCCGTAAACATTCTTGCGCGAATAATTTGCAAGATAAAGGCGCATTGCGGCGAGGCAGAAATAGTACCCGCCGAGCGAGTAGTACCAAAACGTGTGGTGAACGTATCCGAGCTCAAGCTGGAAGACCGCGAAGACCGCGTTCCACACGGACGAGCCGTAAAGCGTGATATTCGAGCGCAGGCGCAGGTCGTCGAGCCAACGCCGCACGAGCTTGTTTTCATTTTTGACGGTCTTGCAAAAGCGGATGATCCCGGGGATCCGCACGCACCAGACCGTCAGCATATACGCCGCGAGGGCGTAGGAAATATAGGCGGGGATGGTTTCCGTGCCCAAAACCACCATCGAATACACCAAAAATGCCGTTGCGACGGGGAGCAAGGCGATCAAAACCGCGGTGTGCGGGAACAAAAGTGCTTTGCCGATTCTTTTATAATCCATCTCACACCTTTTCGATCTTCACGGTGAAGGTCGTTCCCTTGCCGACGGCACTTTCGACCCCGATCTCGCCCTGCATAATATCCACAACGCGCTTGACGAGCGCAAGCCCGAGGCCGTTGCCCTGCGTTGCGCGGGATGTGTCGCCCTGATAAAATTTCTCAAAAATATGCGCGCCGACCTCGGGAGTCATGCCGCATCCCGTGTCCGACACCGACACAACGGCATAGTGCCCGTCGGTGGTCAGCGAAACCCGCACCTTGCCGCCCTCTCCCGTGAACTTGAAGGCGTTTGAGAAGAGATTGTTCCACACGAGCGAGAGCAATTCGGCGTCCGCTTCGACCTTTACGTCGTCCTCGATCTCGGTTTCGATCTCGATATCCGACTTTTCCCAGATGCTTTCATACTGCAAAAGACTCTCGCAAAGCTGTTCGCCGAGGTCAAAGACGGCTTTTTGCGGAAAGATCGTCTGATTTTCAAGGCGGTTGAGCTTGAGGATGTTGGTCATCATATCCGCAAGTCTGCGCGAGGCATCCGTGACGCCCTTGGCATACTCGATGCGCTTTTCATCCGAAAGCTCCTGCGACTGCAAAAGCGTGCCGTAATTCTGCATTACCGCGAGCGGGGTCTTCATTTCGTGCGAAACGTTCGAGATGAAGTCCGTGCGCAGAGTTTCGATGCCCGAAAGCTCCTCCGTCATCGAGTTGACCGCGGTGATTATCCGGTTGAACCCCTCGGTCGCCGCGCCCTGCATCGGCTTGATGCGGACGGAAAGGTCGCCCTTCGTGATCTTTTCGGCGGCTTCGGTGATGATCCGCACGGGGCGGTCGACCGTCATTCGGCGGCGGATATAGTCGATCCACGTGAAGATCGTGGTGATTATCAGCACATTGACGAGCGTGATCTTCGCCGCCGCGGCGATGTTCTCCGCGGTGAATTCCAAGCCCATCGTTTCGGCAATGACGTTCAAAAAGAGCATCATACAGCAGGAAACGGCAAATCCGATCGTCAGAAAGAAGATCATAAAGCTGCTGATCATCCGCAGTACCGTGCGAAAAGTCAGCTTTTTCATTTTATCACCGCCTTGTAGCCGAGACCGTGAACCGTTTTGATCTCAAAATCCTCGCAAGCGGCGAGCTTTTGGCGCAGCTTGGTCATATAAACATCAACAGCGCGCGGCGCGGTGGCGGTGTCAACGTCCCAGAATTCGTCCATAAGCGGTGTCCTTGTGAAGGTCTTTTTCGGATAGGAAAGGAGTTTATAGAGAATATTGAACTCGCGGCTTGTGAGCGAGATCTCCTCGTCGCCGAGGTATGCGGTGTGCTCGTCGGCGTCCATAACGAAGCTGCCGATCTCGAGCTTTCGGCTTGCCGCGATCTTCGCGCGGCGCAAAAGCGCACCGATCCGCAGAAAAAGCTCGTCAAGATCGATCGGTTTGACCATATAATCATCCACTCCGATGCGGAATCCGCGCTGTTTTGACGCCATATCGTCGCGCGCGGTCATAAAGAGGATCGGAATTTCGCTGTTGACGTCGCGCACGTTTCTTGCGAACTCAAAGCCGTCCACTCCCGGCATCATAATGTCCGAAACGATGAGGTCGACCGAGTTTTCATAGAGCGCGTCATAAGCCTCGTTTGCATCAAGGCAACCCACCGCCTGATAGCCGCTGTTGTTCAAAAACGTGCAGACCGTGCGGTTCAGTTCCCTGTCATCTTCCAAAACCAATATCTTAAACATCGCAGATACCTCCATTTTATACGGATATTATAGCACACAAATGTTAAAGTTTTGTTTGCGTTTTGGCTTTTTGAGAGGATTTTCGATAAAAAAGGAGCGTACAGCTCCTTTTTTATCAGTTATTGCTCATAATCTTATCGCTGATGGCGATGATCTCGTCGGCGTACTTCTTTTTGCGGGAAGCGAGGATCTTCTTGCAGATGGGATAGTTGACGATTGCCATGAGCATACCGACAACGCCGATGACGATGCCGGGGAGCATGGGCTCGGAGATCCCGACGGTTGCGCCGATGTCGGTCATCACAAGGCTCATACCCGCGCCCATTACGATAGCCGCGATGCTGCCAAAGGTGTAGCCGAATACGTTTGCGGGGCGCTTGACCTTGGAATCAAGCTCGCGGAGAGCATCGAGCTCGGTGGCTTCCTTTTCGGTATACTGTGTGCGGATCTTTTCTACGAGAAATGCCTGATCGTTCTTGTTCATAATAATTACCTCTTTCATCTTTTGTTTACGCATATATTATACCGAAGAGTTGTTGTTGAAATCTTTGAGAAATGTTTGAGTTTTATTAAAAAGCACTCAATCCTGCGATTGAGTCAGACCACTGACAAACGTATATTAAAAATTAACATATAGCAATATGCACAAATAATTAGTAAAAAGCTATGTTCGCACTCGCAATGCAGGGGTGAAGGGGGCGCAGCCCCCTTCAAAAGAAACGATGTCATCCTGAGGCGGCG
>JAZQJB010000079.1:0-48594 GCA_045541375.1 Eubacteriales bacterium
CCGCCGTTATACCAATCAACGGGCAACCAATACTTTAACTTCTCGGGATCTGCCAGACAATCGTCGTTTAAAGGATCGATGTATCTGAGGAAATACCAAGAGGAGCCTGCCCACTGAGGCATGGTGTCGGTCTCTCTCTTTGCAGCCGCGCCGCACTTGGGGCAGGTGCAATTTACGAACTCATCGATTCTTGCGAGAGGCGATTCACCGCCTACGCCGGGTGCGAACTCCTCCATGGGAGGCAGACGGAGAGGAAGCTCCTCGTAGGGTACGGGAACCATTCCGCAATGAGGACAGTGAACGATCGGGATGGGCTCGCCCCAGTATCTCTGGCGGTTGAATGCCCAGTCCTTCATCTTATACTGTACGCCGCCCTCGCCGACGCCGAGCTTTTTAAGCTCTTCTGTCGCGCGCTTGATAGCTTCAGCCTTAACGGAAATACCGTTGAGGAAGCCGGAGTTGACCATTTCGCCGTCGCCCGCATATGCTTCCTTCTCGATATCGCCGCCCTTGATGACCTCGACGATGTCGATTCCGAACTTGCGTGCGAAATCCCAGTCGCGGCTGTCGTGTGCGGGAACTGCCATAATAGCGCCGGTTCCGTAGCCCATCATTACGTAGTCTGCGATGTAGATCGGAATATTCTTGCCGGTGATGGGGTTGATACCCGAGATGCCGTCGAGGCAAACGCCGGTCTTGTCCTTAACGAGCTGAGTACGCTCGAACTCGGTCTTCTTCGCGCACTCCTCGCGGTATGCGAGAACGGCATCCATATTTGCGATCTTGTCGGCATATTTGTCGATAAGGGGATGCTCGGGCGCAATTACCATAAAAGTAACGCCGAAGATGGTATCGGGACGGGTAGTATAAACGCGAAGCTTTTCGTCGACCTCTGCGAGTGAGAAGTTGATGAATGCGCCCTCGGAGCGGCCGATCCAGTTGACCTGCTGCTGCTTGATGTTGGGGAGATAATCAACATCGGCAAGACCGTTCAGAAGCTTATCTGCATACTCGGTGATGCGGAGATACCATACGTCCTTGGATTTCTGAATGATGTCGGAATGACAAATGTCACACTTGCCGCCCTGCGAGTCCTCGTTCGAGAGAACGACCTTACAGTTGGGGCAGTAGTTTACGAGAGCGGTGTCGCGGAATGCGAGGCCGTTTTCGAACATTTTGAGGAAGATCCACTGAGTCCAGCGGTAGTAGTCCTCGTCGGTGGTATCGACAACGCGATCCCAATCGAGAGCAAAACCTACGCGGCGGAGCTGATTTGTGAACTTCGCAATATTGTTATCGGTAACGATTCTGGGGTGAACGCCGGTCTTTACTGCAGTGTTCTCGGTGGGAAGACCGAAAGCGTCAAATCCCATCGGGAAGAGGACGTTGTAGCCGTCCATTCTTCTCTTTCTTGAAACTACCTCAAGTCCGGAATAAGCCTTGATGTGTCCGACGTGCATACCCGATCCGCTGGGATAGGGAAACTCTACGAGCGCGTAAAACTTGGGCTTTTCACTTCCCTTCTCGCCGGGATCTGCGGCGTGGAACGCCTTTTCCTCGTCCCAACGAGTCTGCCATTTCTTTTCAAATTCTTTGAAATTGTTTCTCATAATATGTGCTCCTTGAATAGGAATTATTTTTAGTCTTCAACAGTAATTCTTTCGGTATCCGAATAGAGCTTGTCGAGGTTATAGAACTCGCGCATCTCGCGGCTGAAGATATGAACTATAACTCTGCCGTAGTCCATGACCATCCAGGAGTTATCGGAGCCTCTGCCCTCAACGCGGTCAGCCTTGATCTCGATCTTTTCGAGCTGATACTCGACCTCGTCGGTAAGAGCCTTGACGTGGGTGTTCGACTGAGCTGTGCAAAGCACGAAATAGTCGGTAAGGTCGATCTTGTCGCCTACACGCATAACTGCAAGATCCTCGCCGTTTTTGTGATCGAGAACCTTGTAGACTGCCTTTGCGAGCGAGAGAGAATTTTCAAAGCCCTGCTCGTCTTTTTCAACTGTTACGGAGAACTGGGTGTTTTCCATCTTTGTTTTCCTTTCTATATTAAGAAATTGATTTTTGTTTTATCCCTCAACGGGTTTGGGAGGGAGCGAATAATATTTATAAATACGCAGGAAATCGTCGTCTTCCTCTTTACACAGAATTGAAGAAGAATCAAAAAGAGCTTCTGCGATTTTGTTATCGTATACGTTAAAATATGTGTTTATCGCCTCAAGCATACCTTCCTTTGACAGGACGTAATACCAGGCTTCGGGGTTCGTTTTGTGAAGCTGCATACCGGGAGCTGTCAGCATTGTGAGCTCTCTGTTCTGTGCAGAGAAGAACTTCCCCGCAAAATATGCGGCATCGTCAACGGTTATATCTGTTTCGAGCATCGGAAGCACGCCTTTGGCGATCGCAAGCGCCTGAACAGCGTTCATTTCGTTCATCACCTTTTTGAAAAGCGATGACATAAACTGCTTTTGCGCGTCGATTCTTCCAAGATCGCCTTCGGCATAGTCGGAGCGGAAACGAATGAAGTCGGTCGCGTTTTTGCCGTCAAGCACTTGCACACCGGCTTTGAGATCGATATAGAGATCTTGGAACGGATCGCTGTACTTCATATCGAATGGCACGTTGATCTCGACGCCTCCGACAGAATCAACGATCACCTCGAGTGCTTCAAGGTCGATAAGTGCTGTATAGTCGATGTTCACGCAAAGTGTGACTTCGAGTATATCGCGCATCTTGTAAACGTCCGCATCAAGTACGACCGAATTGATCTTATCTTCCTTACCTTCCCACTCGATATAGGTATCGCGCGGGATCTGCATCACGGATATTCTTCCCGAAGCAACGTCAAAGGACGCGAGCAGTATCGCATCTCCCCTGCCCGATGCTTTATCGACACCGACGACAAGGAATAGATATTTATCTTTCTCTCTCGTATAATCGGGGATCGGTTCCGTGGTTACTTCCGGAGGTTGGGTATTTTCCGTCCAAGACTGTTCCGGTGCGGGTGAGAGCGGATCATTATCGGTGAAAGGTACTCCAGTATCGACCGTCGGGTGGTAGAGTGCCGTTTTGAGGGCAAGGAGCGAGCACAGGATCAGCAAAAGCGACAGGATCATTATCAGCCCGATAACGTATATTTTATCAAGCTTCATTCGCCAAGCCTCGCTTTCAGATCGGCGCGTGCCTCGAGCGTCAAGGGATGGATGCTTCGTTCTTTTGATCGGAGATATGAAAGCGTATTGTCGATCGACGCGAGTGCCGCTCGGTCGAGGTGACGGATGCGCTCTTGCTCATTCATATCCTCGGGTTTCGCGGAGAAGAATTCCTCGCGAAGAGATACGCAAGAAGGATAAGTTCTTGTATCGTCGATATAATCGGCGAGGAAGATGATCTTTTCAAAAATACTCATTCCCTCTCTGCCCGTGGTGTGGTAGCGAACAGCATCGATCACTCGCGGGTCGGCAAATTCGGGGAATCTGTCGGGGATCACAAGCGCGGCTGTCAGCGCGTGGATCGTCGGCATTGAGGCAAGTTCCTCGGGAAGTGGCTTTACCGAATAGCTTTCAAGAATCGCGAGCTGTTCTTCGTCGGAAAGTTCCTTGGTCACGTCGTGCAGAAGCGCGGCGGATTTCAAAAGGAGAAGAGTCTCGTCATCGTGAAAGTAAAGAAGTCCAAGACGATATGCCATATCCTCGACAGCGAGAACGTGCTTCATTCGCTTTCCCGAAAGAACGGAAGCTACCTTTTCGCGCAGGTTTTCGATTTGAACCGGGGTTATCATCTGAACAGGCAATGGTCTTCGATATACATCTTGACCTTGGGGTCTACCATGCCCGAAATATCGCCGCCTTCGCGCAGAGTCTTACGCACGAGGCTTGAGGATATTTCAATAGGGTCGCTGACTACGCGGCGGACGATGGCATTGTATTTTTCTGTATATTCGCCGATCTTTTTGAGGATCTTGTTCGTTATGAACGGATCGTTCTCGCGGCGGATATAAATGGGATAGCAGAGTTTGAATATCTCTTCTGCCTGATACCACTGATCGAGTGTCAGGAACATATCTGTACCGCAGAAGAGGAAGAGGCGCGTGTCGGGCGCAGAGAGCTCGCGGAGGGTATCAACGGTATAGCTGACTCCGCCGCGGCGAAGCTCGAGATCGCTGACTATAACGCCTTCGATACTGCCGAAAGCAAGCTCGCACATTGCGTATCTGTGAAAGGGATCAATATCGAAGTCGAGCTGTTTATGCGGCGGGATCGCGGCGGGGATGACAAAGAGGTAGTCCAGCCGCATCTGCTTCATAAACGCCTTTGCCGCTTCAACGTGACCGTTGTGAGGCGGCGCGAAGGTTCCACCGTAGATGCCTACGCGGCGGATATTTTCGTTATATGAGGTATTCATTTAAGTTCGATTTTGGGGTTCTTTTTCGAGGGGCGGTAAAGAACCAGCTTTTTGCCGACTGTGCAAACAACAGCCGAATCGGTTGCCTCTGCAAGTGCCTCTGCCGCCTCACGAGGAGTCCACGCGCAGTTATCGAGAACAGAAAGCTTGATAAGCTCACGTGCCTCGAGGGCGTCGGAAACCGTCTTTACGAGGTTTTCGCCGATGCCGTCCTTGCCCACCTGCATAATGGTCGGCTCTGCGGTTGCGAGAGAGCGGAGGTATGCTCTCTGTTTAGAAGTTAATATCATAATCCGTACCTTTTCCAAAGTTTTTCTTTTTCTTCCGCGATGCGGTTATTGAATGCGGCGGCAAAGGCTTTGACTCCCGCGCCGCGGTGGCTGATCGCGTTCTTCTCTTCCGCGCTCATCTCGGCAAAGGTCTTGCCGAAGGGATCGAACCAGAAGAGGGGATCATAGCCGAAGCCGGCATTTCCTCTGGGATTGAAGAGGATCTCGCCGGGACAGTAACCCGTGCCGATGATGGGATCACCTGCAAGAGGCTGTCCCTCGGGGATGACACAAGCTATCGTACACACGAATGCCGCGCTTCTGTCGCCGATGCCCTCAAGATTCTTGAGAAGCTTTTCGTTATTTTTCTGATCGTCGCAAGGCTCGCCCGCATATCTCGCGGAATAAACGCCGGGTTCACCGTTCAGCGCGTTTACGATCAGTCCCGAATCATCCGCAATCGAGCAAAGACCCGAGAATTCGGCTGCGGCGCGCGCCTTGATAAGCGCGTTTTCTTCGAAAGTCGTGCCGTTTTCCTCGATCTCGCCGACAAAGCCGACATCATCGAGAGAAACGAGCTCGATCTCAATATCCTTGATATACTCGGAAAGGAGCTTTTGAAGCTCTGCTATCTTTCCGCGGTTTTTGGAGGCTATACAAATTCTCATAGCGTCACCTTAATTGAAAAGTGCTTCTGTGAATTCCTTGGCGTCGAATTCCTGCATATCGTCGATCTTCTCGCCGACGCCGATGAATTTGACGGGAATGCCGAGCTCCTTGCGGATCGAAAGGACGATACCGCCCTTTGCGGTTCCGTCGAGCTTGTTGAGAACAAGACCCGTGATCTCTGCGGCGTTCTTGAATTCCTTCGCCTGCAGGATCGCGTTCTGACCCGTTGTTGCATCGAGAACAAGAAGATTCTCGCGTGCCGCACCGGGAAGCTCGCGGTCGATGACGCGGTTGATCTTTGCAAGCTCGTTCATAAGGTTCTTTTTGTTGTGGAGTCTGCCTGCGGTATCGACGATGAGCACGTCCGCGCCGCGATTTCTCGCGTAGTTTGCCGCATCGTAAACGACTGCCGCAGGGTCGCTTCCCTCGGTCTGCTTTACGAGCTCAACGTCGGCTCTCTTGCACCATTCGGCAAGCTGATCGATCGCTGCCGCACGGAAGGTATCCGCAGCCGCTACGACAACCTTTTTGCCCTCCTGGCGAAGTCTGTTTGAGATCTTGCCGATAGAGGTGGTCTTACCCGCACCGTTTACGCCGATAACGAGGATAACGGAAGGAGTTGTCGAAAGATTGAGAGGCTCGCCGTCGCCGATCATATCGGCAATGATCTCGCGGATCGCGATCTCGGTGTCCTCGCGCGATTTGAGGCGGTCGTCCTTGATACGCTCGCGAAGCATATCAATGATCTCCTCCGCCGCGGTAACTCCGACGTCGGCGCAGATAAGCGCTTCCTCAAGCTCCTCAAGGGCGTCCTCGTCGATCTTTACAAATGCTTTAAGGACGGTATCTATCTGCCCCATAAGGGCGTTTTTGGTCTTTCCGAGACCTGCTTTTAATTTATCAAGAAATCCCATCAAAGAGTTCTCCTTTTTTGTTTGCTATTTCCGCCACGTCGAGGGTGAGTATCTTCGAGATACCCGACTCGGGCATTGTTACGCCATAAAGTCTGTCTGCGGCGTTCATTGTGCCTCGGCGGTGAGTGATAAGTATGAACTGTGTATCGTCCGAATAACGGTGGATATACTGCGAGAAGCGTTCAACATTGACCTCGTCAAGCGCCGCCTCGATCTCGTCGAGGATGCAGAAGGGTGTGGGGTTGACCTGGAGTATCGCAAAGAAGAGAGCGATGGCAACGAAAGCCTGCTCACCGCCCGAAAGCTGCATCAGCGACTTGATGATCTTGCCGGGAGGTGCCGCCTTGATCTCGATTCCGCTTTCAAGAACGTTTTCGGGATCGGTCAGTATCAGCTCTGCAGAGCCGCCGCCGAAGAGCTCGGAGAAGGTGCGCTTGAAGTTTTCGTTGATCTGGTTGAAGGAATCAACGAAGGTCTTCTCCATCTCGCTCTCAAGGCTCTTGATAACCTTTTCGAGCTCGTTCTTTGCCTTTTCAAGGTCTGCCATCTGCGCGGTCTTTTCGTCATACTGCGCCTTTTCGGTCTGATATTCGTCGATAACGGACAGATTTACGTGTCCGATGTTTCTTATCTTGTTTCTGTATTCGGTCTGGAGCGCGAATACTGCGGGGCGTTCCTCCGCCGTGATGACGGGGTAACCGAATGCCATCGCCTCGGCTCTTGTAAGTCCGTATTCATCCCAGAAGGTCTTTGTTTCAGCATCGAGCTTTGCGCGGATCTGCGCGAGGTTGGTTTCAAGACGGAGCTTGTCCGCGATGAGCTTATCCCTGCGCGAGCGGCGTTCCTCGACGGAGTTGCGGAGAGTGACGAGTTTTCCCTCGTATTCGAGTGAGCCTTCCTCGATCGCTGTACGGCGGGCGTTGAGCTCTGTAAGCTTCTCTTCTCCCGTGCCGAGAGTCTTGATGGCTTCGTCGAGCTCGCCCTTGAGCTCTGCGACTCTTGCCTTTGCCTCGGAAGCGGCAGTTTCTCTTGCAACCGCATCGATTCGGAGTGCGCGAGCCTTTTCGCGCGACATTTCGGCGAGTGCGTTGCAGCTTTCGATGTCACGGCGAAGCTCGGAGATGCGAACAGTGACGTTCATAATATCAGCGCGGAGCTTATCTCGCTCCTTGAGTGCCGCGTGACGTTTTTCTTCGGTTTCGGCGCGGAATTCCTCGAGCTCCGATACCTTTGCGGTCAGCTCGCGCTCGCGAGCCTCGAGCATTTCGATCTCTGCCGCGCGGCGTTCCTTTTCACCTGCAACGTTCTCGAGGTCAGCCATAAACTTCTCGAGAAGCTCGCGGTCGGCGGCAAGAGTTTCTTTATTCTTTTCAAGTCTGGTCGCCTCGACGGCGCGCAGAGTTGCTATCATTGCATTTGCGCTCTCATCAGCCTCGATGTCGTTTTCGAGCTCGGCAAGCGAAGCTTCGAGAGCTTCGAGAGTGGAGCGGAGTTTGACAGAGTTCTTCGAAAGAACGTCAAGCTCTGCGCTCATTCGTTTAATCTCGTCGGCACGGGTAAGAATGCCGCTCGAGGTGCGGAGCGAACCGCCGGTGAAGGAACCGTCGCGGTTGATCTGCTGACCGTCGAGGGTTACCGTGCGAACGCTGTAACGAAGTGCCTTTGCCATTTCGGTGGCGTTTTCGAGGTTATCGAAAACGATGATCCTGCCGAGCATTGACGACAGAACGGCATTGAATTTAGCATCTGCGGAAACAAGCTCGGATGCGATTCCGATATATCCGTTGAAGGATGCCGCCTGCTTCATTTCGCGGGTGGGCTCGGGAGCGGGTCTTACCGACGTCAGCGGGAAGAAGGTTGCTCGGCCTGCATTGTTGCGCTTGAGGCAGTTGATCGCCGCGCGCGCGGTTCTTTCCTCGTCGACAACGATATTCTGTATTGCCGCGCCGAGTGCGGTTTCGATCGCGGTTACGTACTTACTCTCAACCGTGATGAGTGACGAAAGCGGACCGTAGATCTTTCCGCCGTCGATCTTACCCTCGGAATAGGAGCGCATAACGAACTTAACGCTGTTGTTATATCCCTCGAAATGCTCCTCCATTCGGCGGAGTGCTTCGATCTTACCGCCGAGGGTATCGATTCTGATCTCTGCGGAAGTGAGGTCGGAGCGGTCGCTGTCGCGCTTGATGCGAAGCGTATCTGCTTCTGCCTTCTTTTCAGCCAAGATCTCTGCGTTTTCCGCGAGTTTGGCATCGTATTCGGCAATAGTGCGCTCGCTGTCCTCGCACTCAGCCTCGTGTGCTGCAGCAAGGCGGCGGCGTTCGTTTACGTTCTTTCTTGCGGCTTCGTCACGTCCCTCGTCCTCTTCATCGGAGCGTCCGAGAAGCTCGAGACGGGCGTGGATATCGGAAATCTCTTCCTTTGCCGCAGAGAGTTCTTCAAAAGCAAGTCCGATCGAGCTGTCGTGGCTGTCGGCAAGCTTTTCGGCGTCTGCAGCCTGATTTGAAAGCTTTGTTTCTTCGCCCGCAAGCTCGGCAATATTCGCGGCGATAGCCTTTGCCTCGCCGTCCTTTGCAGCGGCTCTTGCATCCTCGTCGGCTGCTGACGTGCGAAGACCTTCGGCGGTTGCACGCTCGACAGAAACGCTTCCCTCGGTGTGCGTGATATTTGTATTGATGACCTTGATTCGTGCATCAAGCTCGTAGTTATCTCTTGTTCTCGCAGAGATCTCGGATGCTATCCTTGCGGCTTCGGCTTTATTTTCAAAAGCAAGCGACTCGAGTCTTTCCTGCTGTTCGCGGAGGGTTGTAAGGCTTTCGTCGGTTTCTTCGATCTCGCGGTCGGTTCGACGAAGTTCAACGTTGGATTCGTTTTCGGATGCGCGGAGACCTTCGGTATCATAGAGCCAGAGCTGAACGTCAGCCTGTCTTTTTACCTCGCTGTATTCGATGAATCGCTTTGCCTTGACACTTTCACGTTCAAGGGAAGCAAGGCGCGAGCCGAGGACGTTTACGATGTCCTGAACGCGCTCCATATTCTGCTCCGTTGCAGCAAGCTTGCGCTCGGCTTCGTTCTTGCGGTGGCGGAATTTTGCGATTCCCGCGGCATCCTCGAAGATACCTCTTCTCTCATCTCCCTTACGCGAAATGATGTCCGCGATTCGTCCCTGACCGATGATGGAATAGCCGTCTCGGCCGATACCGGTGTTAAGGAAGAGCTCGTAAATATCGCGAAGTCGGACCTTGCCCTTGTTTATAAAATATTCGCTGTCGCCGTTTCTGTAATAGCGGCGGGTTACCGTGACCTCGTCATAGGGACAATCGAGTCTGGCGTCTGATCCTACGTTAGTATTGTCAAACGTGACAGATACCTCGGCATAGCTCATGGGCTTACGGCTGTCCGAGCCGCCGAAGATGATGTCCTCCATCTTGGTGCCTCGAAGGCTCTTTGAAGATATTTCTCCGAGAACCCAACGCATAGCGTCCGAAATATTTGATTTTCCGCTTCCGTTAGGACCGATGATTACTGTCGCACCCGGCTCAAAGACCAATCTCGTTCTGTCGGGAAAGGACTTGAAGCCCTGAAGTTCAATTTGCTTAAGATACAATTTATACCTCCGCGATCAAAATGATCGCTTAATTTATGTCTATTATAATATTATAACCTATTATAGAAGAATTTTCAAGAATTTTTATGCGATTTATTGCATGATTTTTGCAATATTTTTCATTTAAGCGCAAAATATTGCGTTTTTTCTGTCCAACTGCACGCGAAGTTGCTCCGCGAGGGACTTGCACAGTCATAGTTTTTCCTGTTCCATCGGTCTTTGAAAGTGCCTTGTCTGCCATCTCGCAGATGCGTCGGTAAGTCAGCTCGCCCATCGCGAGCTCGCCGAGAGCAGGGTGATTTGCACCTCCTACGACACTTTCGGGTGAGGAAAGGTTCTCTCCGGCGCAAAGACCTACTCGGATTACGGGAAGACTTGCGCGGTCAAATACGTCGAGTACGGATGCGGTTCTTTCAATCGCTTCTTCGGTCGAGAGAGGCGAATATCTGCCGTCTTTCAGCATCTCTGCAAGCTCTGTATCTGCGAATACAACGGTGGGGTACACTCTCGCTCCGTCTGCACCGAGGGAGCAAATTGCTTTCGCGGTTTCGATCTCATCAGCGAGAGTTGAACCGGGAAGACCTATCATCATCTGACCGATCAGCTTGAATCCGAAGTCCTTGACTGCACGGCACGCTTCGAGAGTTCTTTGCGCGGTATGTCCTCGCTTGGAGGCGGTAAGCACGACATTGGACATACTTTGTATGCCGAGTTCTACGGTTTCGACATGATGAGAGCGGAGGATTTCGAGGATCTCTTTGTCGATATAATCGGGTCGGGTCGAGCATCGAACCCTGTTTACTCTGCCGGAAGATACGAATTTATCGGAAATTTCGAGAAGGCGAAGCATCAGACCACGGTCGATGCCCGTGAACGAGCCGCCAAAGAAGGCAATCTCGACGTCGTCCTCGGGAGAAAGCGTCGAAAGAGCTTGATTTATCTCATTTTCCACGCCCGATTCATCAAAGGATATACAGCCCGAAATTTTTCGCTGATCGCAAAAAACGCAATTATTGGGGCAGCCGAGATGGGGTATAAATACGGGAATATTAACGTGGCGCACGAGTCTTCCTCCTTTCCGAAAAAACACTTTTGCAGGGTGAACCGGAAAATCCACCCTGCGAATATTAAAATTAAAGCTCACCGAAGAGAGTGAGTGCCTGCTTTGCCGCGGACTGCTCTGCGGCGCGCTTGGTTGCGCCCTCTCCCGTTCCGATGATATTGGAATTAAGACGCGCCTCAACTGTGAAGACCTTTGCGTGATCGGGGCCTTTTTCGCCAACCGTCACGTATTCAAGGATCTCGCCCTCGGAGCGTTGAATAAACTGCTGAAGCAGAGTTTTGTAATCCGCGCCGTGCCATTCGGCAAGAAGGACCTCAAGGCGAGCCTCTACCAAGGGCATCAGGTACTTTCTGATCGAATCCTTTGCCTCGTTATCTGCGCCCGCATCAAGATAAATTGCAGCGAGCAGAGCCTCGAAGGCATCGGCAAGAATGGACTTTCTTTCACGACCACCGCCTCTTTCCTCTCCCTTTCCGAGGAGAAGAACCGACCCGAGATCTATTTTCCCCGCATATTCTGCAAGTGCCTTTTCACAGACGAGCTCTGCTCTCATTCGGGTAAGATCGCCCTCGGGATGATCCGCGAACTTGCGGAAAAGATATTCGGCGGTCACAGATGAAAGCACCGCGTCGCCGAGAAATTCCAAGCGCTCGTTGCACTTATGCTTTTTTATTCCGCCGTGCTCATTTGCATATGAGGAATGAGTCAAAGCCTCAATGAGCAGCGATCTGTCTTTGAAGGTATAGCCGATCCTTTCCTCAAGCACGGCTGTATTTACTGTATCGAACAAGATACTATCTTCTCTCTTTCATTATTTTTCGCTCGAGCCCAATACGGCTGTTTCCTCGGTCTTTCTTGAGGATACTTCGGGCATAAAGAGCTTTGTTTCGCGGGCGATGCTGTATATTACGCCCGAATCGGCATAGGCGATAGCCTGTCTGATAGCGTTTTTGACCGCCTTTGCATTGGACGAGCCGTGCGCCTTGATGACGGGCTTCGAAATGCCGAGAATCGGCGCGCCGCCGTGCTCGTTGGGGTCAAATACCGCCTTTATATCGTTGATCTTTTTCTTGATAAGTAAGCCGGAGATCTTGGCAAGCATATCCGAATAGAAAATATCCTTCATGGTGCGGAGCATCATTTTGCCCATACCCTCTATGGATTTGAGAAGGATATTACCTGTAAATCCGTCTGTTACGAGAACATCGCAAGCATCCTTCGGAACCATATTCGCCTCAATATTTCCAACGAAATTCAGCGAGGGAGATTCGGAAAGGATCTTATACGTTTCAAGCTGAAGTTCTGTGCCCTTGGTTTCCTCTGCGCCGTTGTTGAGAAGTCCGACGCGGGGCTCGGAAAGGCCGTAGATCTTGTGCATATAAATGCTTCCCATAATGGCAAACTGCTCGAGGTATGCGGGAGTTACCGAAATATTTGCTCCCGAATCGAGAAGCAGAACGGGAGGCGACATGGGCAGAATGCTTGCGATCGCCGCGCGCTTGATTCCCTTGATCTTTCTGACAATCAAGGTCGCGCCTGTAAAGAGCGCTCCAGTGTTGCCCGTGCTGACAAGAGCATCGCCCTTGCCCTCGGCAAGCATAGTAAGAGCCACATTCATACTCGACTCCTTCTTCGCCTTCATAACGGCAAGAGGCGGGTCGGTCATTTCAATGGTGAGAGGTGCATCCACTATATCAAAGCGGCGCAGATCCATTCCTTCAGCATCGGCAATTCGCATTATCTCTGCCTGATCGCCGACAAGTATGAAATTAGCATTGTACTCGAGCGATGCGGCGTAAGCGCCCTTGACAACTTCAAGGGGTGCCTTATCGCCGCCCATACAGTCAACAATTACTCTCATTTCTCTTCTCCGTCGGGTTTGGTCCCGAAGTTCTTTATCTCGCGGAGAGCTCTCTCCGCATAAACAGTGTATCTTGCGACCTTGCCGCCCTTGACTTTTGTGGGCAGGGGTGCGATTATTCCGAAATTGGCGTTCATAGGCGTAAAGCTACCAGTTCCGCCTTTTGAAACGTAAGACGCCATTGCGCCTATCATGGTTTCCTCGGGGAAAATGATCGCATCCTCACCGAGAGCGCGGCGAGCGGCATTCAGACCGGCTACAAGACCGGAGCCTGCCGATTCGATATAGCCCTCAACACCCGTCATCTGACCCGCGAAATATACTCCGGGGCGGGCAAGAAGCGAATAATCCGCTCCGAGGAGTCCGGGAGAATTGAGGTATGTATTTCTGTGCATAACGCCGTAACGCAGAAATTCTGCGTTTTCAAGACCGGGGATCATTGAAAAGACTCTCTTCTGCTCGGGGAAAGTAAGATGAGTCTGGAAGCCAACGAGGTTATACATACTTCCCGCTTCATCCTCGCGACGAAGCTGAACGACGGCGTGGTAGCACTTCACCTCGGGATGTCGGGGATCGTTGAGTCCGACGGGCTTGAGCGGACCGAAAAGGAGGGTGTCTCTTCCCCTCTTCGCCATGACCTCAACGGGCATACAGCCCTCGAAGACCTTCAGATCCTTTTGCGATTCTTTATCAAAATCGTGGAGCTCTGCTTCGCGTGCGGATACAAGTGCGTCATAAAACGCATCGTACTGCTCTTTAGTCATAGGGCAATTGAGATAATCGGCATCGCCTTTATCATAGCGTGAAGCAAAGAACGCAATATCGGTATTGATGCTTTCCGCATCAACAATAGGTGCGGCGGCGTCGAAGAAATGAAGTCCGGGGCAGCCGAGCTCGTTTCTGATGTACTCCGCCATTGCGTCGCTTGTAAGAGGTCCTGTTGCGATAACGGTGATCTCTCCCTCGGGGACAGACGTCACCTCTTCCTCAATGACCTCGATATTGGGATTGGAACGGATCTTTTCGGTAATATACTCCGAAAATTTCACTCTGTCGACCGCAAGAGCCGAGCCTGCGGGGACGCGGGTTGCATCGGCGGCTTCAAGGATTAGGGAGGAAAGATGTCTCATCTCTTCCTTGAGCAGACCGACGGCATTGGTAACGCTGTCCGAGCGAAGCGAATTCGAGCACACAAGCTCGGCAAAGCCCTCGCTCTTATGCGCGGGGGAGAACTTTTTCGGCTTCATCTCGTAGAGTCTTACCTTTACGCCGAGACGCGCAGCCTGCCAAGCTGCTTCACAGCCGGCAAGACCCGCGCCGAGGACGTTTATAGTTTTTGGCATTTCGCCTGTCATATCAATTAATTCCTTTTATTTTTTCTGATCAGAACGGAATATCGTCGTCACCGGGAGGTGGAGGCATATCAAGGGGAGAAAGAGGTGCCTCGGGCATCGGCTCTTCCTTGACGTATCCGCAATTCTTGTTCTTGCAAATCAGCTCACCGGGACGCGACTTCTTCTTGTAGAGCATTTCTCCGCATTCGGGGCATTTTTCAGCCACGGGGAGATCCCAGCTCGACCAATCGCACTCGGGATATTTTTCGCAGCTGTAGAACTGAGTTCTGTTTCTGCCCTGACGGACGAGGATGGCTCCGCCGCACTTGGGGCAGGCTACGCCCTCGAGCTTGTTCTGCTGCTGCTTGATGAACTTACACTTGGGGTAATTTGCGCAAGCAAAGAAGCTTCCGTACTTGCCGTGGCGTTCGACCATATCGCCGCCGCAGACTTCGCACTTGAAATCCGCAACAACGGGAGCCTTCTTTTCCGTCTGCTTGTTTGCATCGAGAGGCTTGGTATTCTTGCACTCGGGATAGTTGGGACAAGCTGCGAACTTGCCGAATCTGCCCGATTTTACGATCATCTTAGCACCGCACTTATCGCAGATAATATCTGTTTCCTCAACGATTGCGGGAGCGGTTTCGTAAGCACTCTTCTTCTCTGCCGCTGCGAGCTCGCGCTCAAAGCCGGTCCAGAATTCGCGAAGGACCTCGGTCATATCGGTCTCGCCCGCTTCGATCTCGTCGAGCTGGCTTTCCATTCTTGCGGTGAACTTGTAGTCGACGATGTCGGCAAAGTCCTCCTTCATCATTGCTGTCGTGACCTCACCGAGCTCGGTAGGAATGAGAGCCTTGCCCTCGCGCTTAACGTAATCGCGGGAGATGATGGTAGTGATCGTGGGAGGAATGGTACTGGGTCTGCCGATACCCTTATCCTCAAGCGCCTTGATAAGGCTTGCTTCGTTATATCTTGCGGGGGGCTCGGTGAAATGCTTCGCGCGGCTTACGTCAACGCAGGGCAGGATCTGACCCTCGAGAATATTCGGGATCTTGAAGTTCTTGATATCATCAGGATCGTCGGCTTTCTTGATGGGATCGTCAGTTCCTTCCTCATATACAGCCATATAGCCCTGGAAAGCAACGGTGTATCCGCCGGTGCGGAAAAGATGTCCTGCGGATTCGAAATCGATATTGAGGGTATCAAGCTTTGCTGACTCCATCTGGCTTGCTACGAAGCGCTCCCAGATGAGCTTATAAAGCTTGAACTGATCGGGGGTGAGATAGGACTTGATCTGCGCGGGGAGAAGTGCGACTCTTGCGGGTCTGATCGCCTCGTGCGCGTCCTGAGCGTTTGCCTTTGTCTTATAAACGCGGGGCGTTGCGGGGCAGAAGCTTTCGCCGTATTTTTCAGCGATAAACTCGCGTGCAGCCTCCTGCGCCTCTGCGGCGATACGGAGAGAGTCTGTACGCATATAGGTAATGATACCCTGTGCGCCGCCGTTTGCGGTGCCGAGGTTGATACCTTCATAAAGCTCCTGCGCGGTGCGCATTGTTCTTGCGGACTGGAAGCCGAGTTTTCTTGCAGCCTCCTGGAGCATTGTAGAGGTCGTAAAAGGAGGTGCGGGAGTTTTATACTTAACGCCTCTCTTTACAGACTTGACGTTCATATCCTTGCCGAGAACAGCGTCAACGACTGCTTTTGCTTCCGCTTCGTTGGAAAGCTTTACCTTATTACCGGATGCGGCGTCGCCGTAATAACGAACCTCGACCGCACTGCCGTTTGCATCGAGAGTTGCGGCAACGGTCCAATACTCTTCGGGTACGAATGCGCGGATCTCTTCCTCGCGCTCAACGACAAGGCGTGTCGCGACAGACTGTACTCGACCCGCGGAAAGACCGTGCTTTACTCTCTTCCAAAGAAGGGGGCTGAGCTTGTATCCGACGATACGGTCAAGGATACGGCGCGACTGCTGTGCGTTTACGAGATTGATATCGATCGCGCGGGGCTGCTTGATGGAAGCCTTGATCGCAGTTTTTGTGATCTCGTTAAAAGTTACTCTTTTGAGCTTATCATCCGGAATCTCAAGAGCCGCAGCGAGATGCCAGGAAATAGCTTCTCCCTCGCGGTCAGGGTCGGTTGCGAGGAAGACTGTTTTAGCTGCCTTCGCTTCCTTTTTGAGTTCCTTGATAAGATCGCCCTTGCCGCGGATATTGATATACTTCGGTGTGAAGTCGTTTTCGATATCTATCGCAAAGGTGGATTTTGGAAGGTCACGCACGTGACCCTTAGATGCTACTATTTTATAATTTGAACCGAGGCACGCCTGAATGGTGTGTGCCTTGGAGGGTGACTCGATTATTACCAGATTCTTAGCCATACGACTGAAGTTTTCCTTTCAAAATAGGTTTCTTGCAAAAATGCCTATTTTATATTGTATACTGTTTTTTTTCGCTTGTCAAGAGGATTTTTTAAATTTCTCTCAAATAAGTTCCGCCGGGAGCGGAAGTGATGTATCCCATAACCTCGAGCATTGAGAGATGTCCGACCAGCTCACCCGACATAATTCCAAGCCCTGCAAAGAAATCTGCACTGACGGGTGTTCCAACGGGCATAGATTCATAAATCTCTTTCATAATGCCGTCGGGAAGCGGTGCGAGAGATGATTTTTCAGGTTCTTTTACCGCTTCGGGATCGGATCTCTTCTTTTCTTGGCGGCGAGGGAGCTTCTTTTCGGGAACAGGCTCAAGTCTGCCGATTTCCTCACGTATTGCAGGTTCGGAGATGTAGGCGGCGGGAGCGACTCCGTAATATTTCAGGGTGTTGATATCAAGAGTCGAATTGAGTTCCGCATCCGCAAGTCGATCAAGATCAATTCCTCTGTCGCCTCTGATACCGATTATATCGCGTGCAGAAAGCGCTACTCTCGCGCCGTCGCGGATGAGCACGTTGGTTCCGAGAGCGTTGCTGATGCCGACATTGCCGGGGATGGCAAAAATATCTCTGCCCTGTCTTATTGCCTCGCGAGCAGTGAGCATCGAGCCGCTGTTCGTATTGCCCTCGATTACGAGAGTGGAACGAGAAAGACCGCTGATGATTCTGTTGCGAAGCGGAAAATTGCCGCTCATAGGCGGAGTTCCGGGAGCGTACTCGCTAACAAGAGCACCGCGCTCCGCGATGATGCCCATAAGTCTTCTGTGCGCGGGAGGGTAGACTTTATCAAGTCCGCTTCCGAGAACGGCAATGGTATCGCCGTTTGCCTCGAGCGCGCCAACGTGTGCGACTCCGTCAACTCCGAGAGCCATACCGCTGACGATTGCGGCTCCTGCCGAGGCAAGCTCATAAGCTATCTTATACGCCATATTCATTCCGTATTCACTCATATTGCGAGTTCCTACGATCGAGGTGGAATAATCATTTTCAGCGCATCTTATATCGCCCTTGACGTATAGAGCATAAGGCGGATTGGGGATGGATTCAAGACGCTCGGGATAGCCAGTTTCTCCTCTGACAAAGAGCCTTACGTCTTTTCTTATGCAGAAATCAGCCGCATCGGATGCGCGTCTGAGATCTTTTCTTGAAAGATTAGCCAACAGTTTTTCAGGAAGACCTATTCTTTCAAGCTCGCCGATATCGGCACGGTAGACATCGTATGCCATGGAATAATGCTCAAAAAGTTTTTCATAAGCCGTAGTACCCGCTGGAATGCAGGTCGTAAGCCATATTTCGTAAAGTATTCCTTCTTTTGTGAAGCTGCTCATATTATTTCCTCCCCTCTTTGTTTTTATTTTACGGAAGCTCTTCTCTGCTCCCACATAAACACAGATGCAGCCGTTGCGGCGTTGAGTGATTCTACGCCCTTGCCGGTATTGATGGGCAGGATGACCGACAGATCGGAGGCATCGACTGCCGCGCGACTGAGACCGTGACCCTCATTTCCGATGAGGACTATATCCCTTTCGGTGAGAGCTGCCTTTTCAACGGAAACAGCCTCGTTATCGAGAATGGCGGCAAGCACTCTTCTTCCCTCGCAGGAAAAGCGTGCAAGTGCAGAGGGCAAATCATTGCAGAAAATGATCTCGCGAGAGAATATCGCGCCCATTGCGCCGCGAAGTGTTTTGGGATTATATATATCCGCGCAATCTGCGGACAGAAGAAGCGTATCTACCCCGAATGCGGAAGCCGAACGAATGACGGTTCCGAGATTTCCGGGGTCACGCAAGGATTCAAAAGCCATAATTCTTTTATCCGAAGACGCAAGTTCGGGTATCTCGGACAAAGAAAGTTCTTTATGTATCTCATCGATATATTTCACAACGGCGATGATTCCGTCGGGAGCCTTTTCCTCGGTGATCTTCGAGAAGACCTCGGGAGAAAGAAGCACAGTTTTTGCGCCGCTCTTTTCGGCAAGCGGCAACAAGCGGTCTGCCTTTTCGGAGCAGATCGCAACAAGGTCGATATGCGCACCGCAATCGATGGCTTCGCTTACGAGCTTATGACCGTCAATGCGGAAAAGTCGGGTCTTTCTGCGTTCCTTTTTATCAAGGAGGGCACAGAGCTTGACGACCGTGGGATTTTGTCTTGAGGTGATGATTTCCTTAGCGAAAGGCATTCGGATCTCCTCCTAATTTGTCGAATTTTATCGAAATTTACAACGTAAAAATACCGAAACAGGGGCTGTCGCAAACAAAATTTGCATACAGCCCCTATTAATTTAGTGCTTAGAGGGCAGCCTTTGCCTTCTCAACGAGAGCAGCAAAACCAGCCTTATCGCTTACAGCGAGCTCTGCGAGCATCTTGCGATTGAGCTCGATGCCAGCCTTCTTGAGTCCGTGCATAAAGGTGGAGTAGTTCATGCCGTTTACCTTAGCCTCAGCCGAGATACGGGTGATCCAAAGGCGACGGAAATCTCTCTTCTTGAGCTTACGACCGATGAAAGCGTAGTTACCGCTCTTCATAACGGCCTGCTTAGCCATCTTAAAGTGCTTGCTCTTTGAGCCCCAGTAACCCTTAGCGGCCTTGAGGACTTTATTTCTTCTCTTGCGCGTCATCATCGCGCCCTTAATTCTTGCCATAATTCTTTCCTCCTAAAATTCTTTCGCGGTATCCGATTACTTCTGAATGAGTGCGCGGATGTTCGCAGCCATCTTGCCGTTTACATACTCACCGGTGCGAAGATGTCTCTTTCTCTTCTGATCCTTCAGACCGAGCTTATGACGGTGATGCGAGTGTCCCATCTTTACCTTGCCGTTTCCGGTTACCGAGAAACGCTTTGCAGAGGCCTTGTGTGTCTTAACTTTTCCCATTTTTGTATCTCCTGTAATAAATTATTTTTTCTTTTATTCGGCTTTCGCCGAGCGAGCCGCGCTTGCGGCAGGTTGACTTATTTTTTAATGGGGTTTACTATCATGGTCATCAGCTTGCCCTCGAGATTGGGAGTCTTATCGACTGTTCCCGCCTCGCTTACTGCTTCACGGAAACGCTCAAGGATCTCCTTACCGATCTCCTGATGGCTCATCTCACGTCCGCGGAAACGCAATACGACCTTGACCTTATTGCCTTCACCGAGGAAACGCATTGCATGCTTGACCTTGGTTTCGAAGTCGTGGTTCTCGATACGGCAGGAAAGCTGTACCTCCTTGACCTCGATGATATTCTGCTTTTTCTTTGCTTCCTTCTCTCTCTTTTCCTGCTCATAGCGGTAGCGGCCGTAGTCGACGATGCGACATACAGGGGGCTGTGCATTGGGGGAAATGAGGACAAGGTCGAGACCCTTGTCGTATGCGGTGCGAAGGGCGTTGTCGGAAGACATAATACCGATCTGTTCACCGTCGGGTCCGATAACTCGTACTTCTTTAGCCTTGATGCTCTCGTTTACGAGTAATTCTTTTGCAGCTATAACAGCTCACCTCCGAAAATAAAAAATGACACGAAGAAACTCCGTGCCGCACAAAATCATACTGCTCCCGAAGAAGAACAGCTTGAAATTATTAACACCTGCGCGCCCTTGCGGCAGGGTGAGAACGGAGAGTTCTTCTTTATTGCCGATAAATTATACCACACCTCTGCTCATTTGTCAATAGGTTTTTGAAATATTTTTTTGATTTTTGCGATTTTTTTCATTTTGGCTTTCTTTGACAAAAATATCTTGACAAGGCGCGTCAATGATGATATAATTTTTTGTGAATTGATATGTAAAGGTTAATTTATATATGATCAAAAATCTTGTATTTGACTTGGGTCAGGTCATTTTCAGCTTCAAGCGCAAATATATGGTTGAGTGCTACGTTTCCGATCAAGAAGATTCTCTACTTCTCCAAACTGTTGTTTTTGACAGACTGTATTGGGACAGGCTTGACGACGGGACGCTCACCGATGAAGAAGCATTACAGCTTATGTTTCCAAGATTGCCCGAGCGCCTTCATACCGTTGCCGAAGAGATCTTTTGCAATTGGATATACCACATCCCAGAGATCGAAGGAATGACCGATCTTGTCCGCGAAATGAAGGAGAGATTCGGTATTCGCGCATTCGTGCTTTCAAATATGGTAAAGCGCTTGGTCGATCATCGCGACGAAATGGCTTTTCTTGCAGAATTCGAAAAATGCATTTTCTCCTCGGTATGCGGTCTGACAAAGCCGAATATCGAAATATTCGAATATCTTTGCCGCGAATGCGAAATACTGCCCGAAGAAACTCTCTTTATTGACGACAGACAGATCAACGTCGATGCAGCAGAAGCGTTTGGTATCAGATCTTACCGTTTCACCGGCGAATCTGCCCCCTTGCGGGAATACCTGATCGATCTGCTTTCAAATCAATGACACAATATTATAAGGAGATAACAAAATGAAACGTGAAGAAATGAAAATCGGCTCATCGAGCTGTTTTACCGGAAGTCTTGCAGAGGAAGCTCTTGCTCCTCTTGCGAAGGCAGGACTTGATTACCTTGAATACACGGGAAATTACATTTTCTATATGAGAAACTGCGACTTCCCGAAGAATGCGGAAAAGATCATTGAGACCGTCAAAAAGAGCGGACTCGAGCCTTGGTCCTTCCATCTTCCCTTCTCGCGCAAGCTTGATATTTCGAACGCAGACAAAGAACTGCGCGCTATCACCATTGTAACCAACCGCACTCTTATCGAAGCCGCTGCCCGCGCAGGCGCGAAGGTGATCGTACTCCATCCCTCCTCCGAGCCGATAGCAGACGAGGATCGTCCCGAAAGACTTCGTCTTTCCCGCGAAGCGATCATCGAACTCGCAGAGGTCGCAAAGGAAAACGGAGTTCGCCTTGCAGTTGAAAACCTCCCCAGGACCTGCCTTACCAGAACATCGGATGAAATGATCGAACTCGTTAAAGACACGGGCGCAGGCGTCATCTTCGATACCAACCACAATCTTATTGAGGACAACGTTGACTACATCAACAACGTAGCAGATGCGGGACTTGAGCTCCTTTCGGTACATATTTCCGACTATTACCGCGATGAAAACGGTGTTCTTGACGAAAGACACACTCTTCCCGGTACAGGCATCAACAAGTGGAACGACATTGTTGACACTCTCGTTGCGCGCGGATATGAAGGTCCTCTTATGTATGAGGTTCCCGCAAAGGCAAAGAACCGCGCTCCCGAAAACCCCATCACCCCCGAAGAGCTTACTCAGAATATGAGAGACTTGAGGGACGGGAAAATAAAATAAGTGCAGAATGCAGAGTGCAGAATGAAAGAATATTTTCGCTGAAGCGAAAATAAGATCAATAATTTTGTACTGTGCTGATAAGGTTTTGTGTAATGCAAAAGTTATAACAAGTAAATAGAAAATCTCGGATATTTTGAAGCGAACTTCTCAATATCCGAGATTTTTTGATTTGGGTCTAACTCAACCACTTAATAATGGATCATCAACACCAAATTAAATTATCACAATAGCCGATTTCCGAGCAACGCGAGGAAATCTTCCTTAACTCTGCACTCTGCATTCTGCACTCTGCACTCTTTTACCCCAACTTATCTATCGTATCGTTAAACGTTGTAAGTTGTCTCTTTACTGCCTTGCTCTGGGTTGCCCAAGCAGAGGAAAGCGAGTTGTTGGCATAGCCGTTCCAAAGCGCGGAGGTTACGTCGATTCCGAAAACTTCCGAAATGTCATAGCAGATGGTCGCCTTTACGACATCGAGCATTTCAACGTCATAGGGGTCGTTGGTGCGTCTGGTCTTGACGGTGATCTCGTAATATGCGGGCATTACGGTACGGCTTGATTCATAAGCCCAATAATCCATAACGTTTGCGATCATACCGTAATCAAGCTTTTCAGAATTCGGGATGCCCCAGATATTCGAAAGCTTATCCATCTTATGGTAATAGGACTCCTGATCTGCGGAGTACTTTGGGTTGGGAGCGATTCCGTAGCCGTCGCCTTCCATATCACTTACCTGATTGGTAACAGCCATATTGGCCTGAACGAAGAGGAAGTGGTTCTGCGCGAAAAGATTTCTGCAATAGTTATACTTGTTGCCGAAATCGGAATAGTCCGCGCCGCTCGATGCCGCACTGTAGTCAAGGCAAGTATTGCCCTTCAGTACTGAGGAAAGCTTTGCGAAGATATTGTCGATCTTTTCAAGGTCGGGGTTAACGATCAGATGGCCGTCTGCGTCCTTTTCCGAGAACTTGATGCCGCATCCGACAAGCATGTGAATAGCGTTACCGTTTGTAGCACCCGTTTCCATGAGGAGGCCGTAAACGTCAGAACCCGTTCTCACGCCGTCGCCGTCATCGGTATAAACGGCATTGACAAGGCTGAGGAAATTATCGATCGTCCAGTTGTTTTCCTGAATATAAGTATGAGGGCTCGTGAGCTGATAATCCTTGATAAGATTCTTGTTGAAGAAGAAGAATCTTGCGCCCGCAAGGTTGCTGACGCTGGTATCGTTTGCCATGATGAAGAGCTTGCCGCCCATCTCATAGCCCTCGGCGCAGTTTGCATCCCACCAAGGATTTGTAAAATCAAGTCCCAGTTCGTTAAAATCATAAAGGTAGCCGCTCGTGGCAAGAGAAGCAAGGCTTTCTCTCTGATTGAGGATAACGTCGAAATCAAGCATACCGGCATCAACGCCGTTCTTGACGCTCGTCGATATACTGTCAGAAGCCACCTGCTCGATCTTGATGCCGTATTTTTCTTCCGTGTTGGTATTTCTGGTATACACGGCAGAGCTCATAACGTCGGTAGGCTCCTCGGTTCCTATATAAAATGCGGGATAGGAGGAGGCGGAGGGGTTGCGGGAAATGATTACAAAAGAATCACCGCCGTAATTTGCCTCGGGGAAAACGGGAGTAGTATCCTCCTCTGTCACCTCGGCGGTATCGGGAGCTTTTTCCGTTGCCGCAGGAGTAGCGGAAGTTTGCTCTCCTTCACTGCCGGTGTCAGCACAGGAAACGAAAGCACATGAAGTCAAAAGAATCAAACAGGTCAAAATGAGTGAGGTGAATCTCAATGAAACTTTTTTCATAACAGACCTCTTATAATCAAAGATTTCAACACACAAATTGAGTTGATATTAATATTATACATGCTTTTTAATCAATTGTCAATAATTTGTTGATACTTTTTCGTTCCGTTTGTTAAAAAACAGAAAAAGCAGCATCCTTCAATGCTGCCAAAATCATATAAAAAAGCAACAACGGTGACCGATCTCCGCGCTTAAAAACATATCATAAGCTTGATACTCCGCAGAAAAAGGTGACCGCTGTGCATTCGAGGCCGCGACGCTATTGCGTTGCGTACCGACATTATACTACATTTTCGGCGAAAAGTAAATGTTAAAAATGACGAATATTCGCACAAATTTTCGTGCAAAAGCAACAATGTAGAATTTTGGGTTCAAATGCGTGCCGTTTTTAGTGCATTTTCACAACGACAGGTGGTGCGACACGTCAAATGTTACAAAAAACAAAAGCGGTATTAGGACAATATAACGAAAACTATGGATCGCATTGGTTAAATCAAATGCAACTGTTTTTTATATTTTTTGATAAAACTTTCTATAAGGTATAGATTTTTTTCAAAATGTATGCTATAATATTATAATAATATAATCACATACTCTGCGCGTTTGCTGTTTCAAACCTCAAAGCGCGCACCGAAAGGATATATACATGTCGCAATACACAGAAAGAATCGATAAACTAACTCTTCCCGTAGTTCCACTGGGCGATGCGGTTGCATTTCCGCCCTTCCCGATAGATTTTGAATCAGACAGCAAGGAGGCTGCCGCCGCTGTTGAGGCTGCTGCCGCAACCGGTATGATGGTGTTCCTCGTTTCCGAAGACGGTGAGCTTGCGGAAAACGAATTTCCCGACAATCTCTGCCGCGTCGGAACAGTTGCAAAGATCAGACAGAGTGTTAAGAATGACGGAAGCATCCACCTTCTTTGCGAATGCCGTGCGCGCGCATCGGTCATTGATTACAGACGCACGGGAAAAATTGCAACTGCAACTCTGATCGCAAAAGAGATCTCTCTTGCCGACAACGGCGGAGTCCGCGGCGAGGCATATTGCCGCAAGCTTCTTGATGCGCTCGAAGAAATGCTCGAGTTCGTCGGAAAGGCTTCAAGTGCTATCCGCACCGAGGCATCAAATATGGTTGATCCCTCTCTTCTCTGCGATTTTATCGCATCGGCTGTTCTTGTCCGTCAGGCGGATAAGCAAGCTATACTCGAAGAATTTGATCCCTTTGACCGCTGTGAGCTTCTTATAAGCGTACTTAAAAGCGAATGCGATCTTATGCGCTATGAGCATGAGATCCAGGAAAAGGCAAGGGGCAGGATCGTTCAGGGTCAGCGCGAATATTATCTGCGCGAACAGCTCAAGATCATTGAGGATGAGCTTGGTATGAACGAGGACGATCCCGACGACTGCACCGCAAAGATCAGAAACGCAGACATTCCCGATGAGGTTCGTGAGAAACTCTTTAAGGAAAACGACCGACTTTCGAAGACCCCCTTCGGCTCTGCCGAGGCTGCTGTCCTTCGCAACTATATCGAAACCGTTCTCGAGCTTCCTTGGAACAAGAGAACCAATGACCGCGTAAGCGTTGCGGCGGCAAAGAAGATCCTTGATGCCGATCACGACGGAATGAAGAAGGTCAAGGAGCGTATTCTTGAGTATCTTGCCGTCAAGCAGCTTTCTCCCGACCTTAAGAATCAGATCATTTGTCTTGTCGGCCCTCCCGGCACCGGTAAGACATCTATCGCGGCTTCTATTGCAAACGCAATGAACCGCAAATATATCCGCGTTTCCCTTGGCGGTATTCACGACGAGTCGGATATCCGCGGACACAGAAAGACATACGTTGCCTCGATGCCCGGGCGCATTATGGCAGCTATGGAAAAGGTTGGCGTTAAGAATCCCCTTATGCTTCTTGACGAGATCGACAAGCTGACTTCGGATTCGCGCGGCGACCCCGCATCGGCTCTTCTTGAGGTTCTCGACCCCGAGCAGAACAAGACCTTCCGCGATCACTTCATCGAGCTTGATTTCGACCTTTCGGAATGTCTGTTCATCACAACGGCAAATACTCTTGATACCATCCCGCGTCCTCTGCTTGACCGAATGGAGGTCATTGAGCTTTCAAGCTACACGCGCCGAGAAAAGCTTTCGATAGCGCGTAATCATCTGCTCCCGAAGCAGTCGAAGCGTCACGGTCTTGACGGACGCAAGTTCAGAATGACAGACGATGCCATCTATGAGATCATCGATTGCTACACTCGCGAGGCGGGCGTTCGTAACCTGGAGCGTACGATCGCGGAGCTTTGCCGTAAGGCTGCAAAGAAGATCGTTGAATCCGAAGGCACAGTAAAGCGCGTCAGCATTGATAAGAAGGATATTGCCTCCTATCTCGGCGGCAGAAAGATACTCCCCGAGCTTTCGGCGAAGGATGATCTTGTCGGCGTTGTAAACGGTCTGGCATACACCGAAGTCGGCGGAGATATGCTCAAGGTCGAGGTTGCGGTTCTTGAAGGAACCGGCAAGCTTGAGCTTACGGGCTCTCTCGGCGACGTTATGAAGGAGTCTGCAAAGGCGGCTCTCACATACATCCGCTCGATCGCGGCACGTTACGGAATCCCCTCTGATTTTTACAAAACCAAGGACATACATATCCACGTTCCCGAGGGTGCGGTACCCAAGGACGGTCCTTCGGCGGGCGTTACTATGACCACCGCGCTCTGCTCGGCTCTTTCGGGCATTCCCGTTCGCCACGACGTGGCTATGACGGGTGAGGTCACGCTCACCGGCAGAGTTCTTGCCATCGGCGGACTCCGCGAGAAGACGATGGCTGCCTATGCCGCGGGCATCAAGACCGTGCTCATCCCCGCAGACAACGAGGTAAACCTTGAGGAAGTGGATGAAGAAGTTCGAGCTAACATAAAATTCATCACCTGCCGCACCGCGGATGAGGTTCTCTCCCACGCGCTTGTATCAACACCTTCGGATGAGATATTTTCCGAGAATGACAAGGCTGATGACGGATTCCGGAACGCGCTTTCGGGCGTTATTATCAAAAATCCCGCGGCAGACATCACAACCATAAGAGGCAAAAATCATGGCAATTAATATTCAGAATTCAAATCTTGAGATCACCGCGGGCAGGATCGATCAGTTCCCCAGCCGCGCGATCCCGCAGATAGTATTTTCGGGCAGATCGAACGTTGGCAAAAGCTCGCTGATCAACACCATGCTCGGCAGAAAGTCGCTTGCGCGAGTCAGTTCTGCTCCCGGTAAGACGATCACAGTCAATTTCTACAACGTTGACAACAAGATCATGCTCGTCGACCTTCCCGGCTACGGATTTGCAAAGCGTCCCGAGCACGAGCGCAAGCGTTGGAGCGCGCTGACGGACGGTTATTTCACCAACAATCCGAATTTCGACCGCCTCAAGCTCGCGGTTCAGCTTGTTGACCTTGAAGTCGGACCCACGCAGGATGACCTGATGATGATCAACTATCTCGCGCAGATGGAGATCCCCTTTGTCATCGTTGCATCGAAAGCAGACAAACCCAACAAAACAAACCGCGCAAAGGCTCTTGAGCTCCTTCACAACCACGAGTCTATTCCTGATGGAACCGAGATCATCCCCTTCTCGGCTAAATCGGGTGAAGGAAAGGAGCAGCTCTGGAAGCTCTTCTTTGCGGTCACATCGCAAAAGTAAACTAAAATGTTCAGATATCTTATTACCAATGGCTTGGAAGGAATGCAGGGTTATTTTATCTCGCTCGCACTTTCCTTGCCGATAATCCTGTTTTCGCTGACCATCCACGAGTGTGCTCACGGTTGGATGGCTATGAAGCTCGGTGACCGCACTGCTTATAATCTCGGCAGGCTGACTCTCAACCCGTTAAAGCATATCGATCCCATCGGGTTTGTTTGTATGCTCGTTTTCGGCTACGGATGGGCAAAGCCCGTTCCGATAATGTCGAGAAACTTCAAAAATCCGCGCAAGGGTATGGCTTTTTCCGCCATTGCGGGACCGATAAGCAACCTGCTTCTTGGTTTTGTTTTCGTTATTCTTTATTATCTCGCGGCATTCGGCTTCAGTCTTGCATTCGGACACGAAAGCATGGTCTCCGAGCGTGCTTTTATCATCTCTCAGCTCGTTCTCATATTCTTTTCAATGGGTGCGCGCCTGAACGTGTATCTTGCAGTATTCAACCTTCTCCCCGTGCCCCCCTTCGACGGCTCGAGATTTTTCTACATCTTCCTGCCAACAAAGTGGTACTTCAAGGTCATGCAATACGAAAGATACATTATGATCGGCATTCTTGCTCTGTTTTATTTCGGGATCCTTTCCGTACCGCTTGACTTCATCTCGGGACTGATACTTGACGGCATGTATTGGCTTGTCGGGCTCATCCCGATCTTCTGAGGGTATTTATGGAAGAAATCATTTCATACAAGCTTGAGAAATTTGAAGGTCCTCTCGACCTGCTTCTCTCGCTGATCAAAAAGAACAAAATGCAGATCGAGGACATTCCGATCGCCCTCATCTGCGAGCAATACATTGAATATATCGCAAAAGCGCAAAAGCTCGATATGGAGCTTGCGGTCGAATTTCTCGTTATGGCAAGCGATCTGATGCTTATCAAGAGCAAGATGCTTCTGCCCCGCGAAGAGAACGAGGAAGAGGAAGACCCCCGCGCAAAGCTTGCCGATGCTCTTGCACGTCTTGAGGCGGCAAAAAGCGTTGCGGGTGAGCTTGGAAAGCGTTACGCGCAGTACAGCGGTCGTATGGCAAAGGATTCGGAGGATATTTCGCCCGACAAGACCTTTGTCAAGGACTACGATGCAGCCGTTCTCGTTCCCGCAATGCGACGCGTTCTTGCCGAATACCGCGATACAGAAGCGATCTCCACGGGACTCGTGCGCCCGATCGTAGCGCGTCCGATAGTGCCCGTCCGTATCAAAATTATGGGCATTATGAAGCATTTCAAGGATCTTGATTCAAGGCCTTCGCTTGGCGAGCTTCTTGACGAAGCAGACACGCGACCCGAGCTCGTTGCGATCTTCATCGGTGTGCTTGAGCTTATAAAGATGAAGCGTGTGCTTCTTGTTGAGGAGCTCGATGAATTTGGCAACCCGCGCGGAATTGGGACGAGATTCAAGGCAAATCCCGAATTCGGCACCGAGCTTCCCGATGACCTTGAAATCGACGGCTACAATGAATAATATAAAGGTAAACAAAATGGAACAGGAAAATAAACTTTCGGAAATTCGCAAGATAGAGGGCGCACTTGAGGCAATACTCTTTGCGGCGGGACATCCCGTCAGCTATGACAAGATCGGAGAAGCACTCGAGCTGACTCCCGGCGACGCCAAAAGGATCGCCGAGCATCTTGCGGAAAAATACAACTCCAACACCGACGGCGGCATTATGATGCTCCTCTTCCCCGATACCTGCCAGCTTTGCTCGCGCGAGGATTATATTCCCTACGTCCGCATAGCTCTCGGCATTCGCAGAGGCGGTAATCTCTCGAACTCCGCGCTCGAGGTGCTTGCCATCGTCGCATACAACCAGCCCGTAACACGTTCATTTATCGACACGGTGCGAGGCGTTGATTCGGCTTATGCGGTCGGCTCGCTCATCGACAAGGAGCTTATTGAGCCCTGCGGCAGACTTGACGCACCGGGCAGACCCACGCTTCTTGCAACCACAGAAAAATTCCTTCGTGTATTCGGTCTTAACAATCTCGGCGAGCTTCCCGAAGGCGGTGCGCTCCGTGGCGCGGCTGACGCTCTTCTTGAGGCTGAGGAAGAAAACGAACAACTCTCCATCGAAGACGAGGAAGAAGCCCCCGAAGAAGCGACCGAGGACGAAACAGAGGAGCTATACGTTCCCGACGAGGAATAAATCTACTTAATCACATTAAAGGCAGGTGATACATCTGATCGCGCTCTACATCATCGGCGGCATATTGCTGTTTTTCGCCTTTATAGCATCGCTGCGCGCCGAGGTTTTAATTGCATATTCGGATGAATTCGCCCTGACCGTTCGGGTGCTCGGCATACCGATAAAGATTCTTCCGAAGAAGAAAAAGAAGGTAAAGATCTCCGCCTACTCGCGCAAGAACCGCGCAAAATACGAGGCGGCAGAAAAAGAAAAAGCTCTTAAAAAAGCAAAGAAGAAAGCAGAAAAGAAAAAGAAAAAAGAGGCTGACAAGGAAAAGAAGAAGGCTGACAAGGCGGCGGGCAAGGCAAAGCCCAAAAAGCCGATCGGCGATATCATCGATATGGTGCGCGATCTTGTTGCGGTTGCCGTTTTGCGCTTTGCAAAGCATCTTCGCGTTCGTATCGCACGCTTGCATATCGGAGTCGCAACGGGTGACGCTGCATCAACGGCGATCCTTTACGGCGCCATTGCTCCCTCTGTGGCGTGCATTGCCGCTCTTCTTGACTCAACCTCGACTCTTCGCCATCCAGCGAAAACCGACGTTGACATTCACGCCGACTATCTTTCCGAAAAGATGCAGATAGACGTTGAGATCGGATTTTCGATCTGTGTATGGCAGCTTTTCGACATTCTCTTCCGCACGGGCTTCAGGCTCGTCAAACATTTGTAAAACATTATTTGATTGATATATGAAAGGATCTAAAGCTATGGCAAACGAAAACAAGCTTCAGGAAATCATCGCCGCGTCCCTCGAAAATATCCGTTCTATGGTTGACGCAAACACCGTTATCGGTAATCCCATCAACACCCCTCAGGGAACCACCATCATTCCCGTATCAAAGGTATCTCTCGGCTTTGCTTCGGGTGGTCTTGACTATGCCGGCAAGAGCGAGGAGGCTGTTCGCGCACGCCTTCAGAACTTCGGCGGCGGAGGAGGCACAGGTCTTTCCGTTGTTCCCGTTGGTTTCCTCGTTGTTTCTCCCAACGGTGACGTTGATATGATCAACGTTGGTATGGAATACAAGAGCGGCCCCATCGAGCAGGTTGCCGACGTTGTTGAGCGCGCTCCCGAGATCATCGCAAAGATCAAGGCATTCTTCGCAAAGGATGCTGAACCCGATACCGACGAAGAATAAGCATATCTTTCTCATCTTCGAAATATATTTTCATAAGAATATATTTCGAGGTGAAAAATGAATATCCCGCGCAAGCTTATCGCTTTACTACTCTGCACTCTGACTTTGTTACCCGCTCGGGCTTTTCCCGTTTCGGGTGTACCCGAATATCATACCGCAGAAGAAAACCTGCCGACTCTCTCGCTTGATATAGCGACGTCGGCGGGCTCTGCGGTGCTTCTTGATGCAAGCGGAACAAGCCCCCGTGTTTTGTGGGAACAAAATGCAGACAAGCGAAGAGGTCCCGCAAGCACGACAAAGATAATGACTGCTCTCGTTGCGGCGGAGAAAATGCCGCTGTCGGCAAAGATAACCGTGCCTAAAGAAGCGGTGGGGATCGAAGGCTCATCCGTCTATTTGACCGAGGGCGAGGTCTTTACGCTTGAGGAATTGCTTTGCTGTACTCTGCTTGAATCGGCAAACGATGCGGCAACGGCGGTCGCGATTGCGGTTGGCGGAAGCATCGAGGAATTTGCCGCACTTATGAATGAGAAATGCGCAGAGCTGGGGCTTGTCGATACTCATTTCACAAACCCGCACGGACTTGACCACGAAGAGCACTATACAACAGCGCGCGAGCTTGGCATCATTGCCGCGACGGCACTCGAAAACGAGGCTTTGCGGAAAATATTCTCTACATATAAAATGACAGTTGCCGCGCCCGAGGGCGGAGTGCGTTTGCTTATCAATCACAATCGGCTGCTGAAGTCGATCGAAGGCTGCATAGGCGTTAAAACGGGGTACACCAAGTCAAACGGCAGGTGTCTTGTTTCTGCGGCTGAGCGCGACGGATTGCGGCTCATTGCAGTAACGCTCGATGACGGTAACGATTGGCACGACCACACTGTGATGCTCGAGGCGGGCTTTGAAGCCTACGAGCGGGTTGAGCTTGCCGAATATACGGACATCAAGCTCCCCGAGATAGCTGTAATCGACGGCGAACAATCGCGCGTGAGAACAACTTTATCGGATAAAGTTTACGTAACTCTCCCGAGAATAGATACAAAAATCGATTACAAGATAGAAAGCATCACTTCCCTTCCCGCACCGGTGTCGCGCGGGCAGGAGGCGGGGGAGATTGTCTTCACTTGCGAGGGCAAAGAGATCGCGCGCATACAGCTTGTGACCGCCTACGCTGCGGCAAAGAAAAAAGAAAAAGGATTTTGGAAAAGGCTCTTTTCTTGAGTCTTCAAATAATATAATGGAAAAGATCAGACTTCAAAAATATTTTACCGACTGCGGAGTGCTTTCGCGCCGTGCCGCGGAACGCGAGATCGAGGCGGGGCATGTTAAGCTTAACGGGCAGATAGCCAAGATCGGCGACAAGGTCATGCCGGGAGTTGACAAGGTCGTCTGGAACGGCAGAGGCATCGTTTTCAAGAAGAACGTTGCCAAGAGGGTTATTGCTCTCAACAAGCCCCGCGGATACGTTTGCACGGCATCGGATGAGCAAGGCAGAAAGATCGTTACCGAGCTTGTTGAGGACGCGGGCGGCAGACTTTACCCCATCGGACGTCTTGATATGCAATCCGAGGGTCTTCTGCTTATGACCGATGACGGCGAGTTTGCTAACCTTATGATGCACCCCCGCCACCATATTCAGAAGGAGTACAAGGTTAGCGTCAAGGGCAAGGTTGACGAAAAGGCGCTTGAGATCCTTCGCTCCGCGCTTGTTATCGACGGTTACAAGATCACTCCCGCAGAGGTCGAAGTGCTTGATACTCAAAATGACGGCGCGCGCCTCAACTTTGTGATCTTTGAGGGCAGAAACCGACAGATTCGCAAGATGTGTGAGGCGGCGGGACTTACCGTCACACGCCTTCGCCGCGTAAAGATCGGTCCCATCTCGGTCAACGGTATCGCGCCCGGTACTTGGAGAAAGCTTCGCGACGATGAAGTTGCCTGGCTGCGCCGTATGGCAAAGCTGAAGCCCGAAACCAAATACGAAGAAGAATAATATTCGCCCCGTCGGTGCTCTGCTCCGACGGGGTTTTACAATATATTCCGACAAAAGTCGAGGATAAACACTATATTTTGTGTTTTCTATGGTAATTTATGGCAATTCTGCACAAATGCGACGGCATATTTTTGTGCAATCTTTTTCTGCTTACCCTATTGCAAAATTTGGAGATTTATGGTAAAATATTACTGTAAAAATTATCCATTTGGAGGAATAAAAACGTATGGAAAAGAATATCAAGATACTTATTGCAGATGAAAACGATAATGACCGCCGCAGACTTGCCGATGGGCTTCGCAGATCGGGCTTTCACAGAATAGATGAGGTGCAGAACGGCGAGGGCGTCATTGACCGCATTGCGGGCGGGAATTACGACATTGTTATAGTTGACGTATGGCTTTCAAAGCTTGACGGCATCGGGATCCTCCGTCAAAGCCGCGCTATCGACTTTGGCGGTGCGCTCCCTCCTCTCTTTATCGTGACCTCTTCGATCTCAAGTCAGAACATTTTCGTCGATGCAATGAATGCGGGCGCGGCGCTTTGTCTGCTCAAGCCCATCGACCCCGCAAGCCTTGCCGAGCATCTGCAAAGTCTTGGACGCGACCGCGCGGTTCGTGAATCGGGAACACCCGACATTGAAACGCAGGTCACAAAGATCATTCACCAGATCGGCGTTCCCGCGCACATAAAGGGCTATCAGTATCTCCGCACGGCGATACTGCTGACGATACGCGACAGCGACGTGATCAATTCCGTGACGAAGGTTCTCTACCCCACCGTCGCGAAGAAATATCAGACAACGACCTCGCGCGTTGAGAGAGCGATACGCCACGCCATTGAGGTTGCCTGGGATCGAGGCGACGTTGAAACGCTGAATTCCTATTTCGGTTACACTATTCAAAATGATCGCGGCAAGCCCACTAACAGCGAGTTTATTGCAATGATTGCCGATAATCTTCGTTTGAAATATAAGTTGTATAAATAATCTTGACAAATTGCGGATTTTGTTGTAAAATCATCTTATCACTTTTTTAGGAGTGCTACGATGAAAAATTGCGACAAGATCTTTGAAATGCTGAAAAAGAATCAAACGCTCGTTGCCGAGGCGACCGATCTGCTTCATATTCCCTACCCCGATCCCGTTTTTCGAGGTTTTCAAGGCGGATGCTCGGATGGCAATAGATATTATTACCAGGTGCTTATGCACTATGAGCTTTCCGACCGATCGAAGGACTATTCCTGTATTGCAAAGGTCGATATGCAGACAAAGCAGGTTATCAAATACAGCGGAGTGTTGCACCTTGACCACGCTAACGATATAACTTATCACCCAAAGAAAAATCTTCTTATGGTGACCAACAACAAGCCGAATTACACGCGCATAACGCTTGTTGATCCCGATTCTCTTGAGATCGTTGGATACGAGGAATCACCCGTGCCGCTCTATGCTTTGGAATACAATCAAAGCAGAGATATGTTCGTTGCGGGAATTTCGGGAAAGCGCGAATTTTGCTTCCTTGACGGTGATTTGAAGCTCATTGATGACAAGACGTACCGAACCGTCGAATCGGACGACAGATGCACAAAGCAGGATATTTGTGCCGACGACGATCTGCTCTACTTTATCCTTTGGGACGGCAAGCACAAGGATATGGAAGACTTTCAGAATCGAGTAACGATCTACGATTGGAACGGTGAATATCGCGGCGTACTTGAATTCAATCTCGGTCCCGAAGAGCCCGAAAGTATTTCGATTCTTGACGGAGAGATATATGCCGTGGTTTCCAATAAGCGAGAGCCGGCTATATATCATTTTGAGCCGAAAATAAAATAGATAAAAGCCTCGCAAGCGAGGCTTTTATCTTTTCTTTTTTCTCTTCTTATCTACCAGTTCGTCAAGTTCTTCGACGGTTTCGTTGGTGATCGGCTCGGTGCCGCCGGAGTAGCGGGCGGCGGTGTAGGTGTCAAAGAGGGTGTGTTCGAGGTCTTCGTGCGCGAGGTCGCGCTCCATTTTGGCGGGGGTGTATTTGGGGGCGATGCGGTAGCCCTCGCGGATCTTGCCAAACATAAATTCGGTGAAGATATAGCGGATGCGGGTGGCGTTGTCGGCGTCGTTCCACGGGTGGGGATTCTTCATCTTGTTGCGGCGGCGTTTTGAGCCGATTCGCTCCTTGAAGACGAAATCACGTTCGTCCTCGCCTTTGACGCGTTTGCGCTCGAATCCGAGTTTTTTTGCGACTCTTTTGACGATCTTATCAAAGAATTGCGATATTGCTTTTGATATACGCGAGGTGATCTTCGATATTTTTTCGCGCATTTTGCGGTCGAACATCTTTTTGAGTGACTTCCAGCCGAGCCACAGTCCGCCGCCGAACATTACAAGCGCGATACCTTGCAGGACGTAATTTCCTATCGAAAGCGTGAAGATCAGCGCGCCGTAAAAGACGGAAAAGATGTAGATGATCGTGAGCACGACGCGGATCGGTGAAAAGCCGCGTGATTCTTTAAGTGCGGTTATGATTCCTTTTAGCTTATTCATTTTCCGCCTCCTCGCTGAAAAAGAGTTCGGGGAGCGAATACACGCGGACACCGTTGCCTCTGCGCTCAAGCTCGAAGGCACGGGCATCGGTCTCGGGTGTCTGACAGAGGACGAAGATCAGGATCTCCGCGCTGTTTTCTCCCGTTTCAAGAAGTTCGTCAAGAAGTGCGGGGAAAGAGCCTCCGTCGGCGGCTCGCATTGATGCCATAGTCTTGAAAATATCAAGCATATGCGGCTCTCCGCCTTCAAGCGGGAATCTTTGCAGCATCGTGCCGTCCTGCCCCTTGCAGTTGGCGAAATAGCCGACGCTGTAGCCATCGTATATCGCTTGTCTGATGATGTACGCGGAATAGGAAAGGGCGAGCTCGGTGAGGCGTTCGTATTCCTCGCCGTCGATGCCGCAGTCGCGCTCGAGGTGGTAGTCCATAAACACGCAAAGGCGGCGAGCGGCGCAAAAATCGCGGTCGTTGACCATCAGCGGAGTTGCACTTCTGCGCGAACCGAGCCAGGTCTTGGCGCTCGCTTTGAAATTGATCTGCGAAACGGGATCGCCGAAGCGATAGTCTCGGACACCCGAAAGCGAGAAAGGATCGGCAAAGAGCTGGCGGAGAGCTCTTTCTTCTCCCTGCATCATACTGACTGCGGGGAGCGCGGGATCGATCTCGAAGGGGCGCGGATAAACGTATATATCGGCGGGGCATTCAAAAACTTCCTCGCCGAGTTTTTTGCGCACTATCGCGCTTTGGAGCTTATAATGCCCACGCCTGAGGCAGGTCAGCTTGTGACGGCGGCGGATTCGCATATAGGGCCAAAGGTTGAAGCGGCTGATAAAATACTGCATTCCGTCCTTTTTGGGAGGCTCAAATCCCGAAAGACGGAGCTCGTTATAGAGATATGCTTCAATATCGACTGCAAGAAGCGGGAAGAAGCCGTTATTGACTACGGTTTCGATCAGCTCGACTTCGTCGCCCGCATAGACACCCTTTTCGGTGAATTCACGCGAATACGAGATGTTTTTCAGATTCTTTTCGCGCAGGCGGAGGTAGATCTTCCACAAGATCCACAGCACAAGCGCCACAACAAGAGTCCAAAAAACATAAGGGAACACGGGGGATTGAAGGAACTTGACGAAGCCTTCGATGAGCCCTGCAAGCAGTCGGAGAAAAACGTCAACTACGGAGTTCATCAGAGATTTTCAAAGACGGCTTCGGTGGGAACGCGGGTGGATTTGATGATGTTTTCAACGATCTCGCCGACAGCGTTCTTTCTGATCCTTGCGGCGGATTCGAGCATTATGCGGTGCTCGAGAACGGGATGGGCGGCGCGCTGAATATCGTCGGGAAGAACGTAAGAACGTCCCGAGATTGCGGCGTATCCCTTTGCCGCCTTCATCAGCGCAAGCGCGCCACGGGGGCTGACGCCGAGGACGACGTGGGGGTAGGATCGTGTCGCTTCGACTATGTAGGAAATGTATTCCATAAGCTCGGGGCAGATGTAGATCTCGGGGAGCGCCTTGATAGCCTCGCAGAGCTCCTCCTCGCTGACAACGGCTTCGAGCTCATCAAGAGGGCTTGCCTTATCAAAACGCGCCAGAATGCCCACGTTTTCGGCGTGGGAGGGGTATTCCATTCTTCCCTTCATAAGGAATCGGTCAAGCTGTGCTTCGGGAAGCGGGAAGGTACCAAGAGTTTCGACGGGGTTCTGCGTTGCGATAACCATAAAGGGATCGGAGAGGCGCATTGTTTTGCCGTCGATGGTTGCCTGACGCTCCTCCATACACTCGAGCAGACCCGACTGCGTTTTCGGGGTCGCACGGTTGATCTCGTCGGCGAGAAGAATGTTGGTGAATACGGGACCGGGAACGAATTCGAACTCGGATGATTTCATATTGAAAAAGTTAATACCGGTGATGTCGGAGGGGAGAAGGTCGGGGGTGAACTGAATGCGTTTGAAATCGCAGCCCACGCTCGCGGCGAGGGATTTGATAAGCACCGTCTTGCCCGTGCCGGGAACGTCCTCAAGAAGAACGTGACCGCCCGCAAGAAGCGCGACGCAGATCATATCTATTGTCTCGGTCTTGCCGACGATTACCTTTCCGATATTCTCTTTGATTCGGGTATATACGCTTGTGATAAGCTCGGTATTTGCCATTGTTGCCTCCGTTTATTTTGTGATTTTAATTGCGCCCGCAAGATAGTGTGCGCTCGATTCGGCGAGAGTTGCGGCTCTTGCACCGAGAATTGAATGCAGTTTAATTATTTTTTCGTGCGCCCGCTTTTCGTCGGCGGCAAAATTGCTTGCCACGCCGACTATGTTTCCGCCGTCGATCCAATCAAAGAATCGGTTGCGACGCAAGAGATTGGTCACGCCGAGGAGTGCGGATGCATCAATGATGCCCTTATAGCCAAGCTTGAAGAGATCCTTTACGTATCCCTCGGGGCAACGGTCGATGTGCGAGATCAGGATCTCGTAATCTGCCATTTTGATGGCATAAAGCGTGTCAAGCAGGTTGGTTTCCCAGATGCCCTCGGGCATATCGACGATTATCGTTCGTGTGCCGTAAATCGCAAGCGAGCCGATGTCGGATATGTACTTCAGCCGCTCGTCAAGGTAGACCTCACTTCCGAGATAGAGCACGGGGCACTTTTTCGGCATATTCTCCGAAAGGGTGTAAAGGATCTGCTCGCGAAGCGCGGTGAATTCCGCGACGCTCATTTTTGCGGGGTAATAGCGCGGAGTCAGCACGGCAGCCGCAACGCCCGCGGAATAAAGTGTACGGAGTCTGTCAGCGCATATTTCGACATCCTTTGAGCCGCCGACAAAGCCGGGCAGCACATTGCCGCCAAGATCGATCTGCATCTTCTCCGCCCTCTCTTTCTTAATTGCATAATAATATAATTATGTACTATTTTTTGCGTTTTGTCAAGTCTTTTTGTGTAAAATACTTGTCAGGACGGCAAAAGAGTGGTATAATTATATTATTAAACCTAAAGGACGACAAAAATGAAGCATATACTCCTTATCACAACGGGCGGAACGATCGCATCCGCCGCGGGCGCGGACGGTCTTGTCCCAACAGTTTCGGGTGAGCGTCTGCTTGAACACATTCCCGAGGTGCGCGACGTTTGCCGCGTGAGCGTTACCTCTCTTTTCAATCTTGACAGCACCAATATGCGACCGGAATACTGGCTGAAGTTGGCGGGAAAGATCCGCGAAGAATATTTCAATTACGACGGTTTTGTTATCACGCACGGCACAGACACGATGGCATATGCCGCTTCCCTGCTCCATTTTCTCATTCAGAACAGCCAGAAGCCAATCGTGCTGACCGGCGCACAGACGCCTATGGAGAGCCGCGACACCGACGCACGAGAGAATCTGCGCGACGCATTCATTTACGCCGCAGACGATGACGCCTGCGGAATTCACGTTGTTTTCGATGGCAAGATCATCTGCGCACCGAGAGCGAGAAAGAACAGAACGAGAAGTGCGAATGCTTTTTCAAGCGTCGATTACCCTGAGATCGGATTTATCCGCGGCGGTGCTATGAGATACTACATCAAGGAAAAATTCTCCGAGCCCACGAGGTTTTATAACGAGATCGACACAAACGTGATGCTCATCAAGCTCACGCCGGGTATGAGCGCGGATATTTTCGACTACGTCGCCGAGCGCGCACACGCAGTTATTATCGAAAGCTTTGGCGTCGGCGGTCTTCCCTACTACGATAACGACGAATTTGCGGACAAGATCGAAATGCTTATCAAAAAAGGCGTGCGAATCGTTATCACCACGCAGGTGCCTCACGAGGGCAGCGACATGTCGATCTATCAGGTCGGACTCCGCATCAAGCAGAAATACGAGCTCCCCGAAGCTTACAGCATGACTACCGAAACCGTGCTCGCCAAGGTCATGTGGGCTCTCCCGCAGTCGAAGACGGCGGAGGAGTTTGCGAAGATCATCAATACGCCGGTTGGATGCGATATAATATAAAGCAAAGGATCTCCCTCGGGAGATCCTTTACTATTTACTTATTCTCTTCCTGCTCTTCCTGCTTTTTCTTCTTATTCTTCCTATTGACAACAATAACGATAATAACTATCACCGCAGGGATGCCGGGGAAAATTAGGAGAGTGGGGATCGCAGAAACGAGGAATACGGTAAAGTCCATAAAGCCTTCGCCGAAGTCCTGCCAGCTTTCAACGAACGCCTCTGCTATTCTTTCGCCGAAGGTGGGTTCATCGTCCTTGATGGGAGTATACTCGACGACTTCGCTGACGGTCAGATTGACGGTTGAATATGCTACCTGTCCGTCATAGGATTTGAGGATAGCGGCGTATTCGGCGATCTGCTGCTCGGTTTCGGAGATCTTCTTCTGGAGGGTGTACCAGAAATCGTAATCCTTGGCGGTGTCGATCGACGCCATCATTGCAAGCAGGCTTTCGCGCTCGGTTTCGAGGGTCTTCATTCTCGCCTCGATGCTGTAATATGCTTCGCTGACGTCCTGCTGCGTCGAGGAGCTTGTCGTGACGTTCAAGGAACCGCCGATCTGCGAGATAAAGGCGTCGAGGTTTTCAGCGGGGATCTTGATGACGAAATATGCCTCGCGGCTGTAGCCCTTGCCCGAATAGCTGTAGGACGGACCTGTGACGCGGGATTCGCTGACGTAGCCGCCGTATGCCGCGATCGAAGAATTGATCGCAGAAACTGCTGCGTCGTATTCCTTGGTCTCGCCGTGAACGGTGAAGGTGCGGATGATCTTGCGGGTGGTTTGCGTTTCATTCGGAGTATTGGGGATGGATGCATCGGGAGCATAGGAAACTCCGCCCGAGGGTTCGCCTTTTTCGGGTGCAATCTCCATATCATCCATCATATCTCCCGCATAATTGCCCGAACTTGCCGAGCAGGAAGCGAAGAGGGGGATGATGATCACAGCAGCCAAAATTATGGCGAACAAAGAAACGTAACGTATTGTCTTTTTCATGATAATTCTCCTTTTCCGGTTGATGCCCGGCGTTGCCGGTTAGGTTTTCGGTTATTTCTGTTTCTATTATATCACGTATTATATGAATTGTCAACAAAAATATGTGCGGCACGTCAAAGCGACGTGCCGCACATATAAATTATTTACGCGAGCTTTGCAAGAGCTGCCTCGATTGCTGCGAGGGTCTCTTTATACTTCTCGAGTTTTGCCTTTTCGGCGTCAACTACCTGAGCGGGAGCCTTGGCTACGAAGCCTGCGTTCGAGAGCTTGCCCTCGAGGCGCTTGATCTCGCCCTGGGTCTTTTCGAGTTCCTTCGAAAGTCTTGCTCTTTCCTTCTCCGTGTCGATGAGCTCGGAGAGCGGCAGATATACGGTTGCCGCGTCGGTGACGATCTGCGCTGCGTTATCGGCAGAGATCGCGCCCGCAAAATCGGCAGAAACCTCAACCTCGGATGCCGAAGCAAGACGGCAGAAGAAGGGATAGGTTGCGGGAGTGAAGGAGTCCTCATACTTGGTCTCAAGATAAACCTTGGTCTTTCTTGAGGGAGGAACGTTCATCTCGGTACGTCTTGCGCGGATAGCCTTGATAACTGCGATGAGCTTGTCGGTATGAGCAGCATCGGTCTCGAAGTCGAGTGCGGAATCGTACTTAGGATAGCTTGCGATCATGATGCTTTCTGCGTCGCCCTCGTGAGGAAGCGCCTGATAGATCTCCTCGGTGATGAAGGGCATGAAGGGATGCAGAAGCTTGAGGGTGCCTGTGAGAACGTAAGCAAGAACATTCTGTGCAACAAGTCCGCTTTCGCTTTCCTTCTCTGCAAGGCGAGCCTTGGAGAGCTCGATGTACCAGTCGCAGAAGATGTCCCAAACGAAATCATAGAGATTCGAGAGGGCGATACCGATCTCGTACTTATCAAGAGATGCCTCAACAGCCGCGCAAAGCTTATTGAAGCGGCAGAGGATCCACTTGTCCTCGGGAGCGAGTTTGGATGCTTCGGGAAGCTCAACCTTGTCGATGGTGAGGTTCATTCTTACGAAACGCGATGCGTTCCAGAGCTTGTTTGCGAAGTTACGCGCTGCCTCGATCTTTTCGTCCGAGAAACGCATATCGTTTCCGGGGCTGTTACCCGTTGCAAGGGCAAAGCGGAGTGCGTCTGCGCCGTAGGTCGAGATGATCTCGAGCGGGTCGATACCGTTGCCGAGGGACTTGGACATCTTTCTTCCCTGTGCATCACGGACAAGACCGTGGATGAGGACGGTGTCGAAGGGGATGGTATCGGTATATTCGAGTGCCGAGAAGATCATTCTCGATACCCAGAAGGTGATGATGTCGTAACCGGTTACGAGAGTGTTGGTGGGATAGAAATACTTCAGATCCTCTGTTTTATCCGGCCAGCCCATTGTCGAGAAGGGCCAAAGAGCCGAGGAGAACCAGGTGTCGAGGGTGTCGGGGTCCTGAGTCATATGGCCGCCGCACTTGGGGCAGGTGTCAACGTGATCGGCGGAAACGACGGTCTCGCCGCACTTGTCGCAATAATATGCGGGGATCCTGTGACCCCACCAGAGCTGACGCGAGATGCACCAGTCCTGGGTGTTCTCCATCCAATGGAAATAGTTTTTATCAAATCTTTCGGGAACGAACTTGATGCGTCCATCGCGAACTGCCTCGATCGCGGGCTTTGCGAGGGGCTCCATCTTTACGAACCACTGAAGGCTGATCATAGGTTCGATGGTGGTGCCGCAACGGTAGCAAGTGCCGACCTCGTGCTTGATGTTTTCGATCTCGCAGAGGTAACCGCCCTCGCGGAGGTCGTTGATGATAGCCTTACGAGCCTCGTAGCGATCCATACCTGCATACTTGGGATATGCCTCGGTGATCTTTGCATCCTCGGTGAGAACGACCTCCATCGGGAGCTTCTGACGGCGTCCGACCTCGAAGTCGTTGGGGTCGTGTGCGGGAGTGATCTTTACGCAGCCTGTACCCTTGTCGAGCTGTGCGTGCTCGTCGGCAACGATCGGGATGCGGCGTCCAACGAGAGGAAGAACGCAGTATTTGCCGATGAGATCCTTATATCTCTCGTCCTCGGGGTTAACAGCAACAGCGGTATCGCCGAGCATAGTCTCGGGACGTGTGGTAGCGACCTCAACGTATCCTCCACCGCCTACGAGGGGATACTTAATATGCCAAAAATGACCGTCCTGCTCAACGTAGTCAACCTCTGCGTTAGAGATCGAGGTCTTACAGTGGGGGCACCAGTTGATGATACGCTCGCCGCGGTAGATGAGGCCCTTCTTATAAAGGCGCTCGAAAACGTCGCGAACCGCGCGGCTGCAGCCCTCGTCGAGGGTGAAACGCTCACGGGTCCAGTCGCAGGAGGAGCCCATCTTCTTGAGCTGGGAAATGATCCTTCCGCCGTACTGCTCCTTCCAAGCCCACGCGCGCTCGAGGAAGCCATCTCTACCAAGGTCTTCCTTTGAAAGACCTTCCTTGCGCATAGCCTCAACGATCTTCGCCTCGGTTGCAATAGAAGCGTGATCGGTGCCGGGGAGCCAGAGGGTGCTGTAACCCGACATTCTCTTGTAACGGATAAGAATATCCTGAAGAGTGTTGTCAAGCGCGTGACCCATGTGGAGCTGACCGGTGATATTGGGAGGGGGAATAACTATGGAATAATGTTCTTTGCTGTAGTCGACTTCGGGGGTGAAATAACCCTTTTCGGTCCACATAGCGTAGAGTCTGTCTTCAAACTCTGAGGGATTATAGGTCTTCGGAAGACCCATATTGATCTCGGAATTCATTTTTTATCGTCCTTTCAAATAATAAATTACAAAATAAAAAGCACAAACATCCCAAAACAGGACGCTTGCGCGCGGTACCACCTGTATTCATACCCGAAGGGTATGCTCTCACTATATCCTTTTTCGGGGATAAGCCGTTCGGGACTACTGATTTTCACCCCGACCGCTCCGCGGCGACTTCGAAGGCTTTCTCTGCGCGCTCGCACCAACCGCACGCTCTCTGAAAGATGATAACCATCTACTACTCCGCTTCACAGCGTTATTCAAATACTGATTAAGTATATCATTAAATTATCTATTTGTCAAGAGTTTTTTGCGATTTTACAGCAAATTTATCATTTATTGATCAAACCACTTGCATTTACGGTCACAATATGATATAATTAATATATTGTACCGCTCTCAAAAAAATCTCAGCGGCAAAGAAAGGAAAATTTAAATATCTCATGGAAGGCGACCGATTATTTTGGCTAATTATGCTTCAGCTTGTGCTCATTGCGATCAACGCGTTTTTTGCGGCATCCGAAATGGCACTTGTTTCGCTCAACACAAATCTTCTCCGCAAACAGGCGGAGGAAGGTGACAAAAAGGCCAAAAAACTTTTAGAACTTTCAGAAGAACCCACAGCATTTCTCTCTGCGATCCAGATCGCGATCACCCTTGCCGGATTTCTCGGCTCGGCATTTGCGGCAGACAACTTCTCCGATCCGTTGACCAATTGGATCTATAAGGATCTCGGATTCACGCTGATCGGCGAGGAAACGCTGAACTCGATCATGGTCATCCTGATCACGCTCGTGCTCTCCTATTTCACTCTTGTGCTCGGCGAGCTTGTTCCCAAGCGTCTGGCACAGCACTCACCCGAAAAAATGGCGCGTTTCGTTTGCCCCGTTGTATCGGCGATCAAAACTGTGCTGAAGCCCATCATTTGGGTGCTCACGAAGTCGACAAACCTCTGCCTGCGCATCTGCGGCATCAATCCCCACGAGGAAGAAGAGCAGGTGACCGAGGATGAGATCCGACTTATGGTAGACATCGGCGAAGAGACGGGCACGATCGATGCGAACGCAAGTGAAATGATCGACAACATCTTTGAATTTGACAACAGTATCGCACGCACGGTCATGACCCGCGCGATCGACGTTGTGACGATCCGCAAGGATGCGAGTGACGAGGAAATATTCGATATTCTCCGCGAAAGCGCATACTCGCGCTATCCCGTATGCGGTGAGGATATCAACGATATCGTCGGTGTTCTTTATGCAAAGGATTACTATCTTGACCGTCTATCCCCGAATGGAAATAAACCTATTGCGGATCTTCTCCGCCCCGCTCACTTTGTGCCCGAGACTGTAAAATGCGACGTGCTTTTCCGCGAGATGCAGAAGAGCAACCGCCACATTGCTATAGTCGTTGACGAATTCGGCGCGGTAAGCGGTATCATCACTCTTGAAGACCTTGTTGAGGAAGTTATGGGTAACATCTATGACGAATACGACGAGGAAGAAAAAGAAGAGGAAGAAAAGGATATTACCGAAATCGAAGAAAACGTCTGGCGCGTTGCGGGCTTTGCGGAGACCGAAAAACTCTCCGAAGTTATCGGATTCACTCTGCCCGAGGATGCGGACTTCTCTACCCTTGGCGGTATGATCATGAACGAGCTTTCCTCCATTCCCGATGACGGGGATGCCGATATCGAAGTCGAGACCTGCGGCTTACATATAAAAGTCGAAAAGGTTGAGGACAGACGCATCGAATGGGCGATCGTTACAAAGCTTGCCGTTCCCGAAGACGAGGAAGATAATTCAGATGATTAATACAAAAGCGGATGCCGTCGGCATCCGCTTTCTTCTTATTAATTATCATCCCACATATTATACTGCGAGCCATCGTATCTCTTTGCTTCTCCGGGCTCATTGAGGTAGGGGGAATACATCATTATCGCAGAGTTCTGCACAAGAAGCTCCTCGTCAAGGAACTCTCCGTCGAGGGTAAATTTCTGCTTATAAAGCTCGTTGTGGCGCGTATAACCGCCCCATATTTCAAGACGCATCTCGTGATTGCGCTCAACAACTTCGTATTTCACAGTAGGCTGACTTACAACTCGCCATTCACCGACAAGATCATCCTTTTCAACGGTCAGGCAAAGCTGAAAGACCTCGCTTGTGTCGTTGCGGATCATAAGATCGACGTGGGGATAAAAACAGGTTGCTCCGCTTGCAAAGGGCTGTGTTCGGTTTGCATCGGGAAAGACGTCATAGCCATGGCGGTGGCGTTCGATTACCGTCAGAGGCGTGTGCGCTGTCATCCAGAAGATCATATTGGCAAGCTGGCAGAGTCCGCCGCCTACACCGGGCGTGATCTTGCCGTTGCGGAGTATCATACCGTCAAGAAAACCGCGGCGGTACGTAGGCTTGCCGATAAGGCGCCAATAGCTGAATATTTCACCGGGACGAAGAAGAAGTCCGTCCATTCTTGCCACAGCAAGCTTGAGGTTAGTTACTTTATTTTCCTGCATCCACATCTCAAGATCCTTGAGTTTGCGGCGCATTGGGGTTCTATGTGTGAAATACACTATCGGCAAGCGATCCTCTGTACGCTTTTTTGCAAATTTATGCTCCATAGTCAGCCATTTCAGCCGACGGCGAGCACCGTAATAGGCACATCCAAGTTTAAAACGAAGAGGTGAACGATCAATGGGCTTTTCAGAATTTTTCATATTGGGATTTCCTTTCGTTTTTCTTTATTATATCACATATAAACGAATTTTGCAATATTTTTTTATTTCGACTTTTTTCGGACATTTTTTTCGATTGACTTGCATTATAATATATGCTATAATTATAACGTAATGTATGAAAGGAGAAAGTTAATGGCAAACGTATTTGATTACATCAAATGGCGCGGCGACCTGACGTTTGAGCAGTCACCACTAAATGAAATTGATGCTTTGATCTTTTGCGAGCTTTCATATATATTCTTCGAAGGCATAGTGCCTGACGATCTCGATGAAGGATACGTCACGCTTACCGAGGCGGCAGAGGTATTCTTTGAGCGGAACGCGGGACTTGACGAGATCAGGCTTGGCGAACTTGTGCCCAAAGAGATCGTTCCGCTTTTCAGAATGGCTGCTTCATCAAAGAGATTTTCGGAGATACCTCTCGCGCATTTTGTCAACGTCATCGACGACGAAACCGTCGAGCAATTTTCTGCGATCTCCTTTTTTCCCGATAACAACAGCGTTTTCATCGCATACAGAGGAACGGACGATTCTATAACGGGTTGGCGCGAGGATTTCAGAATGGCTTTTCTGACTCCCGTTCCCGCGCAAATGCGAGCTGAAGAATACCTTCTCAAGGCTGCCGATGGTGCAAAAACGATCTTTATCGGCGGGCACAGCAAGGGTGGAAATCTTGCCTTATGGGCGGCGATGAATTCGCCCAATGAGATCGCGGAACGAATTCATAAAATATACAATTTTGACGGTCCCGGTTTTCTTGACGACATTTGGGAGGGTGCAAATTACGAACGCATTGCTGCCAAAATATCGACCGTGATTCCCACGGGCTCGATAGTCGGTCTGCTCCTCAAATATGACAAGAACTACCGCGTCACGAAATCAAGCGCTAAAAACTATCTTCATCAGCACGATGCGCTGACATGGGAAGTTGAGGGCATTGAATTCGTTTGTGATGAGGACGTTGCTCCCGACGTCAAACGCGCAAACGAGATGGTCGGCAAATGGATCTACTCAATGGAGCCCGACGACAGACGCGCTTTTGTTGAAGGATTTTTTGACATTCTCTGCTCCACGAGTGCCAAAACAGTCACCGATCTTGCCGAGAACCGAAGCGCAGTTATAAAGGCATTTTCGAACATTGATCCCGAAACCAAGCAAGCACTTATGTCCGGTGTAAAGTTCTTTTTTGGTGAAGGCAAATCTGCCATCACGGAATCAATAAGAGAGCTTCTCAAAAAGAAATCCGACGGTGAGGAATCTATAGATCCGGAAGAAGACCCCAAAGCGTTGCCGGTAAAAAAGGTAGTCAAAAAGGTCAAAAAATCGCCCGTTCGCAAAGCAGTACCCAAAAGACGACATCATCGTGTTGTTCACCGAATGAGCAAAGATGCACTTTACAAGGCAAGAAAAATGATCAAAAAATAAGGGATCCCGACCGCGCGGTCGGGATCATCTTTATATAATATTGATCTGGCACATTTTCATTGTGGTCAGCGCGGCGGCGTGGGTATCTGGTGTTACACCCGCGCAGGCGTCCGCGACAACGGAAACCTCGATTTCCGGGAGCGCGGCTTTGATGAGCATAGCGTTGGAAACAACGCAGATATCGGTGCAAAGACCAATTAGGGTGACCGCGATCTCCTCACTCTGCGCAAGCTTTACGATATGATCGCAAAGCTCGGTCGAGCCGAAGGTGGGTTTGTCGATGATCCGGCAACCTTCAAGTGCGGGAGCGATCTTGGGATGGATCTCCCAGCCCGGCGTGCCCTTGATGCAATGCTGCACGGGAAGATGGCGGCCTTCGCGGGTAGACATATACTCTTCGGGATGTGTGTCGCGGGTGGCGATTACATCTGATTTATCGTATTTTGCGATTTCGCGCAAAACATTCGGGATGATCGAAACAGCCTCCGCTGTTCCGAGCGCGCCGTCAACGAAATCGGTCTGCATATCAATGACAAGTAACAGTTTTCTCATTTTGCACCTCAAATAAATTTCAGAATATCTTCAACGGTTTCGGCGATGTATTTTGCGCCCGCGTTTTCAAGCTCTTCTCTGCCGCCGTAACCGTAAAGAACGCCAATGCAGTCAAATCCCTGCTCACGCGCACCGTTCACGTCCTGATCTCGGTCGCCGACCATTATGCACTCGCTTACGTCGGTCACGCCGAAGGTTTTGAGAGCATACGCAATTACCTGCCCCTTCTTTGCGCGCGAATAGTCCATCGTCGCGCCGGCAACAAGGTCGAAAAACTTCGTAAGATCGAAATGATCGAGTATCTGCTTTGCAAAATGCTCGGGCTTGGATGTGGCAAGGATGACCTTTTTGCCCGTTTTTCTCACTGCATCAAGCATCTCGGGCACGCCGGGGTAAACAAGATTTTCAAAGATTCCGCGGTCGCGGTAGTATACGCGGTATTCATCGACCGCCTCGAACGACTGCTCCTCGGAAAAGCCGAAATAAGTCTGAAAAGCCCACGAAAGAGGCGGGCCGACGAAGCGATTGAGCGTGCTTTTGTCCTCGACCTCGATATTCCAGCGCTTGAGCGCATAGGCAACGGAGTTGGTGATACCGATAGCGGAATCGGTCAGCGTGCCGTCAAGGTCGAATAACACGTATTTGTATCCATTACTCATAACAATTCCCCCGAAGGATTTTTATTTATTATACCATAGAAAAAAGAAAAAATCAACATTGCACTTGACTTTTATAAAGAAATGTGGTAAACTATTAAGGCAATTTGCGGGTGTGTGCGGAACCAATTCCGCCACCCCGCTCGTAAACTCGCGGGTGTGGCGGAATTGGCAGACGCGCAAGATTTAGGA
>JAZQJB010000080.1:0-32181 GCA_045541375.1 Eubacteriales bacterium
CTTGATTAAAAGTCAAGTGCTCTACCACCTGAGCTAATGGGTCTTTTCCAGACCAATATATAATACCACATTTTGCCCCGTTTGTCAACACTTTTTTGGAAAAATTATTTGTTTTTTCAAAAAAGCTGTGGACAAAGCGAAAAATCAGCTCAAGTTATTGTAATAATTCACGGCGTCATAGAGCCGTAGTCTGCCTGTATCCGAATAGATCTCGAGTACCACAAGGGGATCATCGCTTTCATCCTTGTACCAAACGCTTCGGTATATTCCGTCGTGCAGCTCGGTATGAGCCTCACCGTGCAGCTTCAGCTTTTCGCGTTTTATCACGTTCGCGGCGGTTTGAAGCGCGTCTTCTTCGCTGACCGAGTGATTCGGGTCAAGCTCGCGCTCGAAGCAGTACATCAGGACGCGCGAGTTCGAGCCACCGACCGCGATAAAAATATTGTCGCCCGAATACTTGAAGCATCCGTCGTCGCATCTCGCGGGGCTGAAAAGAGCATTGGGGCAGGCAAACGCCGTGGCGCGTGCGAGGGCGACGTCATCTTTGCCCTTTCCTATCCTTTCAAGCATACGCGAGGCGAGCATATCCTCGGTAGTTTCCTGCTCGCTTTCCGCCGTTCGCGCTTCTCTTCCTCTCAATGCACCGACATTACCATTGATGGCATTTTTTACGGCATCGATCAAAGCTTTGCATTCGTCATCTCCGTACTCTCCCGAAGAGATCAAGCCGATCGTTCTGTAAACCTCGGGGGTGTCGCCGAGTCCGGCGCGGGAAAGATACGCCTCCGCCATTCCCGCGGCGCGGTTGAGAGCAGCCGAGTCGCCGACCGACAACGCCTTTTCCATTTCATTCAGCGCGTCACGCAGATCAAGGAGGGCGAGCTTTTTCTCGGATTCCACATATCTTGATTTTTCATTCCTCGCACGGGTGACGGTGAACGCCGTTCCGAAAAGGACGAGCGCGGTCACCACAGCCGCCGTGCAATATATCGCAATTTTTGCTTTTGAGCGCATAACTAACTCCTTTTTTCTTTATTATCCGCCCGCTTGCGAAAAATAATCTTGACAAACTCTGCATTTTATTGTATCATTTTCCCGAGGTGATAAAATGATCGAGTTTTTGCAAAAATATCTTCTCCCTCTGCTTCACGAGATGGAACGCCCGAGGGCTTGGGGAGCATTTCACGAGCTGTTTTTCTTTATCGGAATACCTCTCGCCATACTGCTCGCCTTTGCACTACGAAAAATATCCAAAAAGACTGAAAAACGCCTCTTTTTGACGGTTGGGCTCGCGCTTATCATATCCGAGATATTCAAACAGCTCGCCTTCACCGCGATTGAAGGAACGTACCGATTTGACCTTATCCCGTTTCAGCTTTGCAGTATTCCGATGTATCTCTGCATATTGATGCCGATGCTTTCAGACGGCAAAATACAGCGCGCTATGCGAACGTTCATCGCAACCTTCGGGCTTATGGGTGGAATCGCATCCTATATCGCGCCCGGAACGATGTGCCGCGAATGGCTCGAGCTGACTTTGCACTCATTCCTTTGGCATCTCACACTTATTTTCCTCGGATTCTACGTCTTTTTCTCACATAACACAAAGATTCAAAAACACGATTTTCTCGGCGCGGAAATGCTCTATCTCACACTTTGCGTTGTTGCTTTCGTAATAAATTTGCTCTGTTTCAACGCATCGGGAGAACCCGTGAATATGTTTTATATCGGGCCGAAACCATCCGATCTGCCCATCTGCCGCGAGATAACCGCTCGATTCGGTGTGGCGGTGAATTCAATAGGTTACATTTCAGCTCTTTCTCTTTGTGCATATCTGATACATCTTACCGAAAAGTTTTTCAAGCAATAAAGACCCGCAAAAGCAGGTCTTTATTGTTATTTCTTCTTTTTCTTGTTCTTCTTTTTAGGTTTGGGAGCTTTCGTAGGCTCTTCGACCTTTACGGGCTCGGTTTTTGGTTCTTCGGGAACAGGTGCGGGCGGTTCTGCGGGTGCGGAAACCTGCGGAGCAAGCCTTTCGTCCATATCCTCGCCGACGAGCTTATAGATCGCGGCTACGAGCGGAACGCCGATAAGCATTCCGGGGATACCCATTACACCGCCGCCGATGGTGACTGCGGCAAGCACCCAGAGTCCGGGAAGTCCGATCGATTCGCCGACGACCTTCGGGTAGATGAGGTTGCCCTCAAGCTGCTGAAGAACGACGATGAATACGATAAAAAGCAGAGCCTTGAAGGGCGATTCGGTCAGGATCATGATCGCGCCGACTGCCGCGCCGATATATGCTCCGGCAACGGGAATGAGCGCGGTGAAACCGATCAGCGCACCGATCATACTTGCATAGGGGAAGCGGAATATCCACATTCCCACAGCGCAAAGCACGCCCAGTATGACAGCCTCCTTGCACTGACCGACAATGAACTTTTCAAAGCTGTCCTTGATGGTCTGCAGGGTGTGGTTGTATTTTCTTCTCTTGGAAAGTCCGAGATAGCATTTTTCAAGTCTTTTGAACTGCTTGGAGAGTCTTTCCTTATCGAGAAGGATATAAATTGCAAAGATCAGGCTGACAAGCGCGGTGACGACGCCCGAGAACACGGATGTGACCGTGCTGACAACGATATCGAACACACTTCCGATACCCGAGGTGAGAACGTCGAATATCTTGGTCAGATTCGATTTCCAGTCTATGCTTGCCAGCTCTGCAAGAATATCCTCGGGGAGAATCTGGGTTTTTTGCAGCCACTTGATTATGCTGTTAAAGAGTGGCGGGACCTCGGCAATGATGATCTCAATACAGGATACAAGCTGCGGTGTGATCAGCCAAACGATAAGCGCAACTATGCCGATCAACAATATAAACGCCAAAAGCATACATATTATTCGCCTTGCGGTTATCAGCGCGGGCTTTTTGGCCTTTGCAAATATCACCTTTTCAAGGCTTCGCATAAGGATATTGACAAGGAATGCAACGATGGCACCGATTATCAGAGGTTCTGCAGAATCGATGACGCCCATTATGAATTTTGCGACCTGCGGCCAATATCTTATGCTGAGATAAACTGCAAAAACTGCTATTGCAAGCTTGACGCAGGTTGCGGTCTCAACGCGGAAGCTTGTTCTGACCTTCTTTATCGATTCGTGGTCGTGCCTGCCGCCGTCGAAGAAATGCTCGAATTTCGAGCTGCCCTGAGCCTTGCTTTCTTCATTTTGAACTTTATCTTTTTCTTCCATTTTGCAAGCTCCGATCAGATCTGTCTTGTGACCTTTTCCGAATGGTATGCGCTTCCCTTGCCCGTGGGACCCGCAAGCTGTACCTCACGCCATTTGTTTTCGTATTCCTTGACCTCTTCGGGAACCGCGATATACTCGCGCTTGCCGAAGAATTCGCCCTTGAAATACTCGGTCTGCTCGACCTGCGCCTCGATGAGTGACGCGGGAGCGAGACCCATAAGGTAATTTCTCATTGCGATGCCCTCACCCGCACAGACTCGCTGAAGCTGGGGGAAGTAATTGGTGAGAAGGAACTGTGCGTAATAAACAAGGCGAAGATCGCCGTAGCAACGGTAGTGGCGCTGATATTCGTCACCCGTTGCCTCGACTGCAACCGTCTTGCCCGCCTTCAATGCCTCCATGATGGAGTCAACACTGTTGTCCTTTGCAAAGCAGATCGTGAAAAGATGCGGGAATGTGGGGGTAGCCACGATACCGTGAACGTCACTCGATCCGACAACGGGGAATTTCACGCCCTCGGAAAGCAGCTCGGCGCGGAGGTTGATCGAGAAATTGATACCGATCTGTCCCATTCCGCCAACGAGCTCGTAAGCATCGTACATTCCGCTCTTAAGGATAATACGCGCGAACTCCTCCTGAACGTTGAAGACTCTCGATCCTCCCGGCTTCCAGTATGGATGGGGGAATATGGCAAGTCCGCCCGCCTCGTGGATGTGATCGGTGATCCACATCAGGCGCGAGTATCTTTCGCGGTACTTTTCGGGAACGCTTTCGGGAACTTTAGCGATATATTCGTCCGCCTCGGCGCGGCAGCCTGCCTCGTCCTTGCAATATAGCGCGGCAACGCTCAACTTACCGCCGACGTGAACGGTATGGATCATACAGCCGGGGAAATGGACTTCTTCGCCGGGCACATGAGTGATGCCGAGCTTAACACCCTCGTATGCCTCGTCCATCTCAAGACCGGGGTAATAGCGGTTGTGGTCGGTCAGCGACATAAAATCGTAACCCTGCTCGCGGTAATGACCGAGGAGCGCACCGGGATCGCGCTTTGCGTCCGAGCGGTAGCTGTGACCGTGGAAATCTCCGCGCAGTGGCGAGAGCTCATAAAGATCCTCTGCAAGCGAATAAATATAGAACTCGGCAACCTTCTTTTCGTCCTTTTCGAGCTGGAACAGATACTCCTGCTCGCGGTCGAAGGTATATGTAAACTTAAGAATTCCATCCTCTGCGACAAGCTTTACGGGATGCTTGGTCGTGGGGGTAAAATAGCAAACTTCGTCATCGTCTGCACAGATGATATTGAGCAGATACTCCGTGCCGTCAAAGAAAAGAAAGGCGCGCTCGTTGGGAACGATCTTGATCTCGGTCTCCTTACCCATCGGGACAACGGAGGGAACCACACGGTAATTTGTTACTGTCGGAAGCATTTTCTTGCACACTCCTTGATGTTATTATACCAATTATATCACTATATTTCTTCAAAGTCAATAATTATGAGGAATCATAAACAAAAATTAATAATTTAATTCTCTTGACTTCAATTCCTTTCTGTGCTATAATTTGACATAATAAGAACCATGGAGGTTACAAATGTCATATAGATATCTTGCCGCCGTTGATATGGGCGGAACAAAGGCGGAGGGCGTTGTTTTCAGAGAAGACGGCGAGATCGTCTGCCGTGTCGTTGAAAAGGGCGGAGCTCCTTTTGATAACGGAGTTGATTATTCGCTCGCAAATCTTTGCAAGTGCGTTGACGGATTGGTAGCGGGTGCGCCCGAGAAGCCCATGGCGTTCTATCTCGGCGCGGCTGCTTGCGAGTATTTTTTGCCTCAATTCACCGAGGCACTTTCGCGCTACGGTTTTGAAAAGCTTCGCATAGAGGGTGACGGTCCCGCGCTCATTTCGGGTATATTCGGACACAAAGACGGCGCGGGTATGATCTGCGGCACCGGCTCGGCGCTCTACGTCCGCGACGGTGATGACTATTACCACATTGGCGGTGGCGGACACATGATCGACAGCTGCGGAAGCGGCTACGTTCTTGCAAGACGTGCGATCAGAGCTGCTCTGCGCGCAGTTGACGGAAGCGACGTACCGACAATGCTCGTCGAAATGCTTGAAGAAGCCGCGGGCTTCCCGCTTTGGTACAGACTCGACAAGGTCTACGAGGGCGGACGCTCCTACATTGCCTCCTTCGCGCACGTTCTTTTCGAGGCAAGAAACAAGGGCGACACAGTCGCGCGCCGTATTTTTAACGAAGGTGCCGCGGAGCTTGCCGACGTTATCTGGGCTCAATATAATAAAAACGGCGGTCCCTTCGACCTCATCTTCAACGGCGGCATCTTCCGCAACTATCCCGAATACGCCGACGCTGTCAAGGCTCTTGCGCCCAAGGATATGCGAATCACCTTCGGCGAAGTAGCGCCCATCTACGGTTGCTCGGTCGAGGCTCTTTACGACATCGGAATCCGTGCCGACGAGGCGTTCCGCGAGAAGTTTATGGAGAGCTATGAGGAGATTAAGAAAAAGTGAACAGTGGACAGTGGACAGTGGTCAGAAAGATGCGACAAAATAATTTTGTACAGTACGTCTGAAACACTGTTTACTGCAAAGCTGAAATAAACAAAAAATCGGATATTTTGAAATAATCTTCTTAATATCCGATTTATTTTTATTAAATTATCTGCCGGTACAATGGAATGCAAAAATCAAAATTAAATTATCTTCGCATCTTTCTGTCCACTGTCCACTGACCACTGTTCACTTACTTCGCATTATCGCAAAGCTGCACCAATCTCCTGCACACCGTTCCCGCAAACTCTGCGGCATCCTTCCCGAGCGCTTTCGGCATATTGGAAAGATACTGATCGGCAACAAGAACGGCGTAGCCATCAAAACCGATCTTTGCGACAGCGGGCATAATGCTTTCCCATTTGATATTGCCACCGCCGATCATCGGAGGAAGTCCCGCGTCGGTGTGGCCGCGGCTGTCGCTGATGTGCATCAGAACGAGCCGGTCGCCGATCTTCTCTACTGCGCGCGCCTGATCCATCGTTACGGGATGCGCGTGTCCGCAGTTCCAGCAAACGCCTCCGCCAAGAGCTTCTGCAAGCAGAATGACCTCCTCTGCACTCTCACCGAAGCGGCGGCGCAGGCGGTACGCGCTCGAATAATAAACGTTCTCGACAGCGATCTTAACGCCGGAACAGTCCTGCTCAACGCACTCTTTAAGCATCGCATAGTGCTCGAGGTTGGTCTTCACATTCACTTCTCTGTCGTATTCCGCGTCAATGTGATTGTCAACGGGATGAATGACGACAAATTCCGCGCCGAGAATGTGAGCCGCCTTTGCGGCACGTGCAGCATCGATACGGGCATTCTTTATGTCTTCCTCGGACGCATTACCCTCGGGTATGTAAAGCATAGGATCGTGCAGAGCGTGTACCGAAACGGTCTTGAAGCCCGCATCATCCAAAGCTTTGCGAAGCTCTGCAAACTTGTTCTCCCACGATTTATCGGCAAAAAGTTTTGCACCAAGGCCGCGCGAAAGATCGATCTCAATCGCGCTCATGCCTGCGGATTTGATAAGCTCAAGGCTTTCGTTAAGTTCAAGAACGCCCTCGCGGGAACGCTCGGAAAAATTCAAAGACGAAGCAAATTTCATATTATTTCTCACTTTCGTAAGTATATGGAATAATTATAACTTAAAATGTCAAAAAAATCAACCCTTTGCCCGAAAAAGCATTGACTTTTTATATAAAATGTATTATAATTGACTTAAAGAAATTTGAAAGGAGAAGCTCTATGAAAAAGCTTATCACTCTCGTAATCACTCTCGCGATGATCGCCTCTCTCTTCGCCCTTCCCTCCGCGGCTCTCACAGAGACAGAGATCACCGGCGCAAAATTCACAGTTCTCCAGCAGTCCATCAACGGTTACTCCTACACCGCAGACGACGTTCTCTTTGCAGGTAAATACTGCATGAGAGGTATGGCTATCTCACAGGACGGCAAGTATATGTTCGGCGGATTCCTTAACCCCAACGGCTCCTCTGCTATCGAAATGTTCGAGACCGCAACCGGTAAGATCGTTTCGGGTATTCAGTACATCCAGTCCGAAAACAACAAGTCCTCATACCCCAAGGGACTTGCAACCGACGACCGCGGATACCTTTATGCAGGCCTTGCTTACAACCCCAACAACACTCAGGCTGACCTTGCTATCTATACCTACGCGGACGGTCTCAAGCTTGTAAGCCACACCACCGTCAAGACCACCTCCCCCGACATCAAGACCGGTGTAAACGGTGTTGCCGTTGAAAAGGTAAACGGCACCTACTACGCATACATCGTTGTCAACTACGACGTTGACTACCTCATCCGCGTTAACGTAAACGACCCCGCAAATCCCGTTCTTGACAGCGCATTCGGCGATGGCGGCGTTATCGACCTTCAGAAGGAGCCCTACAGCCTCAAGGAAGCAAACTACCTTGACGTTGACACCGACGGTACAATCTATCTCGGTTGCCAGACCCAGTCTGACAGAGTCCTTATGATCCTCTCCGCAGACGGAACAATGATCCAGGCTCAGATCCCCCATCCCACCGCTTACGGCGTTGCTCTTTGGGGCGATTACATCTTCGTTTCCACCCAGAAGACCGGAAACATCGGCGTTTACAACAAGTACAGCTACCAGCCCGTAGGCACTTTTGCTATCTCGACCGATAACATCCTTCTTCCCATCACCCGCGACGATATTCTTATCAACGTCGGCGCAAGCTCGATCTGCAACGTTGCGGTAATCAACGATATTCTCTTCCTCGGCGACCAGGCGGGCGATGCAAACGGCTGCGACCAGATCTTCGCGGTTGGTCTTACCGACGCTGCAGCAAAGACCGTTGCTTCCTGGAGTGAAGCCATCGGCGCACGTCTTGCAGTAGCATATCCCGAAAAGACCGAAGCTCCCGAGACCACCAAGGCTCCCGAGACCGAGCCCGTAACCGAAGTTCCCGAAACAGAGCCCGCTACCGAGCCTGCAACCGAAGCTCCCGAAACTCAGGCTCCCACTCCCGCACAGACCGAAGCTCCCACCACCGAGGCTCCCAAGGCTGAAGGCGGCTGCGGCGGTATGATCGCAGGCGCAGCAGTTCTCGTAACTCTCCTCGGCGCGGCAGTTGTGTTCAAGAAAAAGGACTGAGAAATTAGTGGACAGTGATTAGTGGACAGTGGACAGAAAGACGCGGGCAAAAAATTTTGTTCAGTACGTCTGAAACTCTGTTTACTGCAAAACTAAAATAAACAAAAGAAATCGGATATTTTGAAGTAATCTTCTTAATATCCGATTCCTTTTTATTGAATTATTTGCCGGAACAAAGGAATGCAAAAATCAAAATTAAATTATCATCGCATCTTTCTGTCCACTGTCCACTAACCACTGTCCACTTTTATAAAAAGCCATCCCAACAAAATTTTCGCAACAACTTATAAAAAACTATTGACATCCGCCCCTGTATGTGATATAATACAGTTAGTACAGATGACACAGTTCACACAGAAACGAGGTGATATAAGTGCAGGCAACATTTTCGGGCAAACGGGAGATATATCTTGAGGTCGCGGAGAAATACGAGTCCTACATCAAGCTCGGCATTCTTTCGCCGGGTGAAAAGCTCCCCTCCGTCCGCGCGGCGGCGCAGGAAATGGGCATCAACCCGAACACCATGGCACGCGCATATTCATATCTTGAAGAGCGCGGGCTGATCTACACCCTGCCCAAAAAGGGCGTCTACGTTTCCTCGCCCGAAGAAGGAAACGCAAATGAAACCATTTTGACAAACGAAGCACGCGAAGTCATCACTTCCCTTAAAGAAAAAGGGCTTTCGCGCGCGGCACTCGAAACACTTATAGAGGAGGTGTACGGCAAATGATCTCGGTCAATATCAATTCGCATTATCTTGGCGGCAATCTTATTCTTGAAGATATAGATCTCCGCATTCCCGACGGCAAGGTGCTCGGTCTTGTGGGCACGAACGGCTCGGGTAAATCGACGCTTCTGCGCCTTATGTCGGGCGTTTACGTTCCCGACAGCGGTTCCGTTCTCTACGACGGCAAGGACGCGACCCTTCCCGAAGTACGAGAGAACGTCTTCTTCCTTCCCGACGACCCATTTTTCGCGGGACAAACGACGGGCAAGGGCATTTTTGAAACCTATCGGACCTTCTACCCCGGCATCGACCGCGAGCTTTACCGCCGCCTTCTCGAGCGCTTCAAGCTCGACGAAAACGCGCATCAGCGCAATTTCTCGAAGGGTATGCGCCGTCAGTTCTATATCGCGCTTGCCCTCTCGGCAAGACCGAAATATCTGCTCCTCGACGAGGCTTTCGACGGTCTTGACGCATTTACGAAAAAGACGGTCATCGAGGAGATCAACCGCGCGGTCGAGGAAAATGATTCGACGGTCGTTATCTCGTCCCACGCGCTTGCGGAGCTCGAGACCTTCTGTGATCTTTACGCCCTCATCGACAACCGCACCGTTTCCTCGCAGGGTTCGCTTGAGGAACACGCGGCGAAATACTGCCGATTCCGCCTTGCGTTCACCGAGGCACAGTCCGCGATCGCATTCTCGAACCTCAACGTCCGCGACATTGAAATGAAGGGCAAATTCGTCACTGTCACGGTCGAGGGCAACGCGGAGACCGCTTATGCAGAGCTGCTCAAGCTGAATCCCGCTGTCATCGAGCAGGAAGCACTCACCTTCGAGGACATCTTCATCACCGACGTGAAAGGAGGCAGAAAATGAAGACCACTCTCCGATACTTCAAGCACCACGCGAAAGACACGCTCATCCGTGCCGCGATCATAACCTTCATCTGCCTTGTCATCGTCACAATGGTTGCTCAAGGTGTGAATGAAACCTATACAAGGCAAAAAGATTATTCCGATAATTGGTACGTTTACGGCTATCCGGAGGATTACACCTGGTCGCTCAATCCCCAGATCGGCTTCTTTGTCGCATTCTCGGCAATTCTCACCACGCTTCTGCCGATGCTCGAGCTTTCCTGCTTCAACAGCCGCAAATATCTCGACTCGGCTTTCTCCTTCCCGATCTCGCGAATTTCGCTGATCTCGGTCAATCTGTTGAACGGATTTTTGCAGTTCCTTGCGGCGTATACCCTTTCATTTATCTGGTACACCATCGCGCTTCTGCCCTGCGCCGATAAGGTAAACTACCCCGCGCTGTGGTCCTTCTTCTTCATCTCGCTTCTCTGCTCGCTCTTCTACTATTCGGTCAACGCCTTCTTCTTCTCGGTCTGCAATTCCACGGTCGACGGATTCCTGACCGCCGTGGCTTGGCAGTTCATCATCGCGCTCGTTATGCTGACATTGGACGATATGATCGGCGGAAGCTTCGAGGAGGAGACCGTTCTGACCATTCTTTGGATGCCCCTTGTTCACATCAGCGATTATTTCACAACGATCTCAAAGGGACGCAGAATAGCCATACCCGATCTTGGCACCGACAACCCTTACGCGATGACGATCTATCTCATCGTGATCCCGATACTGACAGTCCTCTTTGTTGCGGGAATGCTTTATTTCTTCAACAAAAAGCGCGCCGAAAGCGCGGGCGAGATCTCAAATACGCCCTTCAGCTACAAGGTACTTCTCCCCGTTTGCACGGGTCTGCTGATATATTGGGCATTCGAAAGCGAACCTGCTATACTTTCCATCTTCGCGCTGATCTTCTCGACCGTCGGCTACATCATCTACCGCCGAACAGTCAAGCTCAAGATCTTCGATATCGTCGTCATCTCCGCTTGCTTTGTCTGCTTCATTATGGGGCTTTTAGGGGGATAAGATGAAAAGGTTAATTTCCCTTATCGCTGTCCTCTCCCTCTGTCTTTCGCTGACATCCTGCGGCAACTTTGCTATGGTAAGGTATAATCCATACGTCTATTTAGACGGTGAAATTCTCTTCGACAGTAAAGAAATCCCCGATCATTCGGATAACTTCGATGAAGATTTCTTTGATTCATTTGAAGAAGATTACGTATTCGCCTCAAACCTCGCTTACTACTCCGCTTCCGAATGGGAAGCGGAGCAAGAATGCGACCATGAATCCGCAAGAGTACGCTACCGTTTTTCAATGATTGACGGCGCCGAGGATAAGCAGTTTGTTGCAAGATCGCTCGTAAACAGAAGCAAGTTTCCGGCTTTGGCAGACGTAATGTGCCATCTTGAGATCTTCCGTCACAAGGATGCGCCCGATCCCATGATCGATTGGACCATCAAAAGCGTTTCTATCATCGCGCTTGACTATACGGAAATCGTCGGCAATACAAGTTACGAAACCGATACCGATCTCCGACACACAAATAGGATCCCCGGCAAGATGTATATCACGATGGAAGACCTTTCCCGAAGCTATATGTCTCTTTACGATACCGAGGAAAGACGACTGTGCACCTTCGACAGAGCAAGCGACCCCGAGCTCATGAAAATGATCCAGGAGGGCTATGCATCTCCCGTACATCCCGAGGATAAAATGAGACTCGAGCTCAATCCCCAAAATTCCCCCAAAAATTATGATTGCTACGCGGTGATAAGATTCGAAGAAAACGAAAACATCGTGTACTACTGCCCGCTTTACAGAAACTATGAGTCCACAGAAGTATATTTCGGGGCTTCCGAAAGAGCCGTAATCAATGAAAAATTCGCCGTGATTGACGGTGATTATGCAGAAAAGATATGCAACATCCGCATATCGTATAAGACAGGAGAAAAGCAATGAACTCAAACGTTATCAGAACTTTCGGCGTGATAATGCTTGTGTTGATCATAATCTGTTCGGGAATTGCACTTTTGGCAAATTGGAATTCCATGCTCCTGCGCGGATTTGTCTCGGATCTCAGATCCGAGCTCCGCGCGGCGGATGGTATCGAGATCATCGAAACCGTGTCGGAATACGGAAAACTCAACGGCAACGGAAACGGCATAAACTTTTTCGGTGCCGTGCTTGTCAAAGCCGATGATCCCGATGTTCTCGATGCTCTTGTGTCGCTGAACAAGGATTTTGACGTTATGGATTACTACAAGCAGGAAAAGCGCGAGATCGACTTAGATTATGCAGAACACGCGCACCTGTCCTTTGAGAATCTCTCGCCCGATTATTACGTGGTATGGTTCTACCAAAGCTCCCACCCGCACGCAAATCTGCTTGATATCAAGGGACATTGAGGTGATAAAATGACAAAAACAAATAAATACCTTGCCGCACTTGCGGTCGTTATGATTTTCGCACTGATTTTTGTCTTTGCTCTTATGCTTTATCCTCTTTACCACAGCACATTCACACACGAATATTCTGTTGAGATTCCCTTTTACCTGACAATCGACGGTAAGGAAGTCGAATACACAAAAACCGAAACACTCTCCCGCGATTCATTCATCATTCCCTTTATCAAGGGAGAAAAGCTTGAGGTTGAAGATAGATACGGTATTTGGAATGTTTACAGTTGGAAAATCTCACCCGGAAGCAATTCCGAGTATCTGATTTTTGAGTTAAACGATGAACAAATTGAATTTCTCAAAGAGAAAAGCGTGAACGGTGAAGTAAATTGGAGAGCCACATCGACATTTATCGGAAAGCTGGTGAGCGAGGAATGAAAAGAATTTTTTCAGTATTTCTTATATTCTCCCTGCTTCTCTCACTGACTTCCTGCGGCGGTGTAACACTTTTTTCAAACGTTGTGTATTCGGAATCCGACCTCTATACCGATGAAGAAATATCTGCGGCAATGGACGAGGTGAAAAAGAATTTCAAAAGGATCTGGAAGGGTTGCATTCTTCTTGATATATCATACAAAGGCGACGCCGTTCTTGATATTTACAATTACAAGGAATATGCGGAACAATACCAAGCCGATGACGTGATCGTTATCTACATAGATTTTTATGTCCCAGCCCTTGCCAGCCTCCCCGGCTTTGGCGACTCTCACGTAGTGGAAACGAATCATGTATACGAGGATTGGAGCTGTATATTACTCCGTTACGACGGCGGAGATTGGGAATATATAGGCGGAGGATATTCGTAATTCAGGTGATGATGCTATGAAAAAACTGATTTCAATTATACTTTTATGCACGTTGACTTTATCCCTCTCCTCCTGCGGGACTCTCAACTTCGTCGATATTGAAGATTTCACCTCCGAGGTTTATAATCAGAACGACATCACAAGCGCGATGGAAGTGGTTCTTGAATGGTTTCAGGGAAAGACCGATATGGTGCTTCTGAGCCTTTCCTACGCGGGTGACGAAGAGCTTGCAGATTACAGCCGCTATCTTGAATGGCACGATGCTGACGACGTCATCGTCCTCTTGACCGATTATTACATCAGCTTCTTTTCGTCCAATCCCGTTATGAACACGGGACACAAATACGAAAACTTCGGTTTCATCCTCGTCCGCTCGAGTGGCGGCGAATGGGAGATCGTTGATCAGGGGTACTAAACGCATTAATTTTTTAACGGAGACTTTACTATGAAAAAACTGATAGCATTAATTCTTGCACCGCTTTGCCTTTTGGGGCTTGTGGCTTGCTTTCCCGTCGATCCGGGGTACGGAAATACCGTGGCTTATGCGGGTTGGTCGGACGATCCGATGATCGCGGACGGTGCGTTTAACAAAGGACAGTTAGGAAACGAAAACGGCAATCATCTGCCGATCTTCAAATTTGATACTTTGGATGATCTGAACCAATTCAAGGCAAAGTACGGTGGCGTTTTGGCTTTGGATCAGGGCTACAACAGCGTGCTCTCTTTCAACGAGGCTTTGAGCAAAGCACAGTGGGACAGAGAAGACTTTTTCAAAGATCATTCCTTGTTGGCAGTTTACGTCCCCGCAAACAGCGGCTCGCTGAGATTCGCACTGCACAACATTGAAGTGACCTATGAATCGGTCTGCGTTTACGTTGAGCAGACCAACCGCCCGGAAGTCCTTACCGATGATATGGCGGGTTGGTTCGTCCTTGTGGAAGTCGCGGACAAAGAAATACGCAGCTGTTATGCTTTTGATGCAATTTTTGTCAATTCGGAAAAATAAGAATGAAAAAGATACAGTTTATCAACTCAAACGTGCTCAAGATCCTCGCGATGATGCTTATGCTGCTCGACCATCTTTGGGCAACGATAGTGCCCGATAACCAATGGATGACCTGTGTCGGCAGGCTTGCCTTTCCGATCTTCGCGTTTATGATCTCCGAGGGCTACGTTCACACCTCGGATTTCAAGAAGTACGCAAAAAGACTTTTTATCTTCGGCTTGATCTCGGAAATACCCTTCAACCTTATGTCGGCGGGGTCCTTCATCTATCCGTTCCATCAGAACGTTATGTTCACCCTGCTTCTCGGCTTGCTTTCGATCCGCGAGATCGACCGCTTCAAAAAGGATTTCAGAGTCAAAACGGGCATATTCTGCCTCTTAAAAATCGCGCTCTTTCTCCTTATCGGCACGGTCGGATTCGTCGATTACAACGCGATGGGCATACTTGTGATAATCGCCTTCTACGTTTTCCGCGATGTCAAATTCGGTCGGCTCTTCCAGCTTGCCTCACTCGTTCTGCTCTTTATAGTCTTCTTCAAGGGACAGGGCTTTGACCTTACCTTTGCAGGGCATGGATTCTTCTTCCCAATTCAGGGCTTCGGCGTTCTTTCAATGATCCCCATCTGTCTCTATAACGGCAAAAAAGGCACCGACAGCAAGATCCTCAAGCACGCATTTTACTGGTTCTACCCCGCCCACATGGCGGCGATATATCTCATTTACAGATTGGCGTTTTAAGGAGGTATTCCGTTATGAAAAAAGTAATTTCCTTGATTGTGGCTTTCGTATGCACATTCGCGCTTGTCGGGTGTTTTCCGGAAAATACGGTCAATATCGAATTTCCTTTTGAGCCTGAAGACGTTGCATTTATTGAGATCCACCACAGTTCCGCTTCCCTGTATGCCGAAGATGTAGTTTTCAAATCGCAAGAAAGTATTACCGCTCTGTATAAACAGCTTGAGAGCATTTCATATAAAGAAAAAGATTCGGATGCAAGCCGTCTTCACGAAACCACCTCCTTCAACTTTAAGCTTAATGACGGTTCCGAATATGATCTGATCTACATCAGCTACGGTGTCAAGGACGGAAGACTGACATCTTCCGCAGGAAAGATCAACTACTTCACAAGTGCGGATATCGACGGACTTTGGAAAAACATCAGCAGAGGCCTCGAGAACAATACTGCCGACGAAAGCAAATGAATATTTTTTATCAGAGCAGGACCCCCACGGATTCTGCTCTTTTTTTAATAAAAATTTCCGAACGCAGTGAGGAAATTCTCCACAACTTTTCACTTTACACTTTTCACTTCTCACTCTTTTCTTGACAAACCCACAATTTAATGATATAATATATTATGTATAACTTTGTACCGAAAGGATGTGAGGCATTGAAGGAGATTTTCCCCAAGATCATTGGCAACGAAGAACTTTGCGCGCGGCTTGCGCGGTCGTTGCTTGCCGAAAATCCCGATCTGCCGCACGCCTACATCATCGAGGGTGCTTACGGCACGGGCAAGCGCACGCTCGCAGTCGAGCTTGCAAAGGCTCTTGTTTGCGAAAATCGCACGAACACGGATGCTCCCGCCCTTCCCTGCAACTCTTGCCGAAACTGCCGCAATATCTCACGCGGGGCTTGTCCCGATGTCGTAGAGATCAGCACGGACGGTAAGGCAAGCGTCGGCGTTGACGCCATCCGCGAGCTTCGCCGCGACGTTCACATCTATCCGAACGATCTTGAACGCAAGATATACATCATAAACGACGCGCACACGATGACCGTGCAGGCGCAAAACGCGCTTCTTCTCACTCTTGAAGAGCCGCCCGCCTATGCATTCATTCTGCTTCTCTGCGAAAACTCGGCGCTGATGCTTGAAACGATCAAGAGCCGCGCGCCGATCATCCGCCTGAAGCCCCTCTCACCCGAGGACACCGAGCGCGCGATGCTGCTTTCCGATCCCTCGCTCGAAATGAAAAAACGCACCGATCCCGCGCTTTTCGACGACGTCATAATGAGCGCGGACGGCTCCGCGGGGCTTGCCATCGATCTTCTTTCGGGCAAAGAAGCCGCGAAGATTGCCGAAGCTCGCCGTGCATCAGAAAAATTCTGCATCCTTGCCGCCAACGCGGCAAAAAAGGCAGAATTGCTCATCCACGTCACAGAGGTGTGCACGTCCACTCGAGAAACCGCAAAAGATCAGCTTGAATCCTTCGCGCTTGCAGTCCGCGACCTCGCGCTTCTCAAACGCGACGGCGACACCGCGTTGAGATTCTTTTCCGACCGTGAAAAAGCAACCCATCTTTCGGACAGCTTTTCACTTCGCAAGCTGCTTTTGATCTCGGACGCGCTCCTTGAAGCAATATCCGCCCTTGAGCGCAATTCAAACACAAGACTTACATTGATTTCGATGCTATCGAAATTTTAAGAAATACAGGAGTATAAATTTTGGAAAACAACGAAAACAAGAAGCCTTCCGCCGAAAATGCCGGCGAGAAGAAGCCCAATCATAAAAGACATCATCACAACAGAAACAGGCATCACAAGCCGAACCGCCCCGAGGAGGCGGCTGCCCAGGTGAAAGCACCCGCAGAGGCTCCCGCTGCAGAAGCCGCGCCCAAAGCACCCGCGGGAAACAATCAGCAGCACAGAAACAATAACAACAAAAACAAGAACAAAAAGAACCATCAGCAGCCCAAAGCTCGCCCCGAGATTGATACAAAGCCGCTTGTCGAAGAACCCGTAGTAACCGAGCAGAGCGACAAGAACAAGAGCAGAAGAAACAGCAAGGACAGACCGAAGCGAAACGAAAACGCACAGCTTCTCACATCTCTGCCCGAAAATGATATTGATTTCCTTCCCTCCCGCTCGAAATCCGAGTCTGATTTCCTTTCTCTCGGCAAGACCAACGATGCATATCTCGACAAGATGCCGCTCGACCCCACGCTCGATGCTGTTTTTGCCGACGTACCCGTGGAGGAGCCCAAGGAGATCGAGGGCCCCGAGATAGTCGGTATCCGCTTTGAGCACGGAAGCAAGGTATATTATTTCGATCCCAAGGATCAGCATTACCGCGTCGGCACTCACGCTATCGTTGAGACTGCGCAGGGACTCGAGTTCGGCGACGTAGTCATCTCGAACCGAAAAGTACCCGAGGATCAGGTCGTCGCTCCCCTTCGCCCCGTTATCCGCGCGGCTACAAAGGAGGACGAGGCTCACCACGAGGACAACCGCCGCCGTCAGCGCGAGGCATTCAAGATCTGCCTTGGAAAGATCGCCGATCACGGGCTCGATATGAAGCTCGTTGACTCGCAGTACACGTTTGACAACACAAAGCTCATATTCTTCTTCACCTCTGCGGGTCGAGTTGACTTCCGCGCGCTCGTCAAGGATCTTGCATCCGTTTTCCGCACCCGTATCGAGCTTCGTCAGATCGGTATCCGCGACGAGGCGAGAATGATCGGCGGATTCGGCGTTTGCGGACGTAAGCTTTGCTGCGCGGGATTCCTTCCGAACTTCGTTCAGGTCTCGATCAAGATGGCGAAGGAGCAGGGACTTTCGATCAACGCGGCAAAGATCTCGGGCACTTGCGGCAGACTGATGTGCTGTCTTCGCTACGAGCAGGAAGCATACGAACGCGAGATCGCGCTGATGCCGCCCGTTGACTCCGTCGTTGACACCCCCGACGGCAAGGGCGTCGTAATCGACATCTTCCCCATCGCGGGCAACGTGAAGGTCAAGCTCAACGACAAGCAGGATATTGTTCCCAAAAACTACCATATGAGTGATATTCGAGTGATCACAAAGGCAGAAAGAAGGAAATCCGGCGATTCAGACGGAGACGAAACCGAAGAATAATCGCCTTCCAAAAATTTTTTTGAAAATTTTCAAACTTTTTTTGCAAAACCTATTTCTTTTTTGAGAGATTTGTGATACAATATAGCCACCACAACATACGGAGGTGTCACAATGGCATACAAGATCACTGATGATTGCATCGCTTGCGGCGCTTGCGCTGAGGAATGCCCCGTTGAGGCTATCAGCGAGCAGGACGGCAAGTACGTAATTGACCCCGACAAGTGCATTGACTGCGGTTCTTGCGCAGATACTTGCCCTGTTGAGGCTCCCAAGGCTGAGTAATTTATTCAGTCACACATAAAAAGCGGAGTACACGCTCCGCTTTTTTTGACCCTAAGGAATAATTTTTATGGAAAATATAAATCTTTCGGAAAATGAAAATATAATCGCTGTAGGCGACAGAGTCAAAATGATCTCTAACGGCAAGGGGCTTGCTTGGGGGTCGGATTCTTATCTTCTCGCCGCGCGGTTGCGCCGTGGCAAGAGAGCCTGCGAGCTCGGTTGCGGCACGGGGGTCGTCAGCCTGCTTGCGGCAGCCTTTGAAAAATTCGACCACGTCTGCGCGCTTGAGATAGAAAAAGAGAGCGCGGATCTTGCCGCGCGCAACGTTGCTCTCAATAACCTTGGTGAAAGAATGGCGGTGCACAACATCGACATACGCGAGGCGCGCGCCGATCTTCTCGGCGGTGAATTTGACTGCGTTTTCTCGAATCCTCCCTATTTTGCACACCCGGGGCCCGAAAGCCCCGATTCGATACGCCAATCGGCTCGCCACGAGATCCACGGCGGCATCTCGGATTTCTGCGCGGCGGCTGCAAGACTTCTCCGCTACGGCGGCACTTTCGTCTGCGTTTACCGCCCCGACCGACTCGTCGATCTTTTTTGCGCCATGAGAGAGGCAAGGCTTGAGCCTAAGAAGATGTGCACCGTATATGCAGACACCAAGTCCAAGCCCGCATTCGTGCTCGTAGAGGCGAAATTCGGCGGTGCTCCGCTGCTCGAATTCGAGCCGCCACTCTTCCTTTACACCGACGAGATCACCAATCCCCGCATCCGCACCGAGCGGATAGAAAAAATATATGAAAAGACGTCATTTGAAATATGAAATATAAATGCCTGATACTTGACCACGACGATACCACGGTCAACTCGACCGCCGAGGTCAACTACCCCGCTCTGCTCGATACCCTCTCGCATCTGCGCCCCGATATTCATCCGGGATATGAGGAATTTATGGATCAATGCTTCGAGCCGGGATTTTTTGAATACTGCACGCAGGTGCTCGCGCTTAACAGCGACGAGATGCGTTATGAATATAATAACTGGAAAAAGTTTGTCGCGGAAATAACTCCTTCGGCTTGCCCCGGGATGGCTCGTATCATCGAGCGCCACCGCGCGGCGGGAGGAATCGTTTGCACCGTTTCTCACTCTGAAACCGAGAACATCCTGCGCGACTGGAAAGTAAATTTCAACTCCGCTCCCGATGCCGTTTATGGTTGGGACGCGGGCGAGGGAAAGCGCAAACCGCATCCATTCCCCGTTTTTGACATCGCGGAAAAATACTCTATTGAACTTTCCGACATCCTCGTCATCGACGATCTGAAGCACGGTTTTGATATGGCAAAGAACGCGGGCGTAAAATTCGCCGCCTCGCTTTGGGCTCAGCCGAGCAAGCTTTGCCGCGAATTTATGAAAAATAACGCCGACGTATGCTTTTACGATACGGCCCAACTCGAAAGGTATCTCTTTGAATGAGCGACACCAAAAGACTTCTCAGCCACGCGCGCCGCGCGGTTGACGATTACAATATGATCGAAGACGGCGACAAAATCGCCGTCGGTATCTCGGGCGGCAAGGATTCGCTCGCGCTCCTGACCGCACTTGCGGGGCTCAAACGCTTTTACCCGAAGAAATTCGAGGTCATCGGAATCAGCATTGATATGGGGCTTGAGGGAATGGATTTTTCCGGAGTCGCAAAATATTGCGAGGAGCTTGGAGTTGAATACAAGATTGTCAAAACCGAGATCTCCAACATCATCTTCAACGTCCGAAAGGAGCCAAATCCCTGTTCTCTGTGTGCAAAAATGCGCCGCGGAGCGCTGAATCTGGCTGCGGTGGAGGAAGGGTGCAACAAAGTGGCACTCGGCCACCATTTTGACGACGTTGTTGAAACCTTTATGCTGAACCTGTTTTTTGAGGGACGTATCGGCACTTTCTCGCCGGTTACATACCTTTCCAGAATGGATATAACCGTCATCCGTCCCCTCATTTATATGCCCGAAAAGGACGTTCGCTATTTTGCATCGAAGACGGAATTGCCCGTTGTCACCTCGACCTGTCCCGCTGACGGGAACACGGAACGCGAGAATATGAAACAGCTTCTTGCTTCTATCGAGCGAAACAACAAGGGTCTGCGATACCGCATCTTCGGCGCGATCCAGCGCGGCGAGATCGACGGCTTCAAGCCGATCTCGAAGATGCAGGGCTATAAGGCTTACGAAGAAAACGAAGAATAAAGGAGACCGCTATGGAAAGAATCAGAACAGGCGCCGCTTACCACGGCAACCGAATCCTCCGCCACGTCGCTGACGATATGGCTGAAATGGCGCGCAGAAATATGGACGTTGTCGTTCACATGTTCTCGCACAACGACTGGGACCGCCATCTTGGCGTTATGAGCGAGATCTGCAAGATCTCGGAGTATAACGGTCTTGAGGTCTGGATCGATAACTGGGGCATCGGAGGCCCTCCCGGCGACAAATCACACTTCCTGCAGTATCATCCCGAAGCACATCAGGTATACTCGGACGGCTCGATCGATCCTGTTTCCGCCTGCTACAACTCGCCTGCTTTCGTAGGCTTCACAAAGAACTGGATCGAGGCAGTCGCATCCTTCGGCGGCAAGAAGATCTTTTGGGACGAGCCCCACTTCAAGCAGAAGGGCGAGCTTTTCTCCTGCTGCTGTCCGACCTGCCAAAAGCTTTTTGAGGAAAAATACGGTCACCCCATGCCCACGGAAATGACCGACGAGATGCGCGAGTTCAGAATCAATTCTCTTCTCGGCTACTTCGACACCGTTTGCTCCTACGCAGCTTCGATGGGCATTGAAAACAGCGTTTGCGTAATGCTTCATACGCTTGATTACGCCAAGAAGATCATGACCATTCCGACTCTCAATGACTTCGGGATCGATCCTTATTGGCATCCCAAGAGCGGCAAGCACGATCCTTACGAATACGTTTATAAGTCCTCAAAGCAGATCATTGCGGAGACAGAAGCTGTCGGCAAGCAGAATCACATCTGGATCCAGAGCTACTCGATCCCGCGCGGTCACGAGGACGAGATCATTGTCGCCACCGACGCCGCATACGATGCGGGCGCACGCACGCTTATAAGTTGGAGCTTCAGAGGCGGCGAATCGAACACCTACAAGAGCGAATGCTGTGAGCGCGCCTGGGCAGCCACCTGCGAGGCGTTTGACAGAGTAAGATCGAGACATTTCGATGCTATAAGAGAAGCTAATTACAAGAAATTCAACTAATCATATAACCGACGGTAACGCAGAAATGTGCAACCGTCGGTTTAAGTTTTTCATTACCAAACATCAATCGTTATCCAAGAACGAGCTCATATTCAATAATTCAGCAAGAATATCGGAACGAGTCCGTAGGGGACGGCGCCTCGACGTCCCAAACCCAGTATGATTTTTGCTGTAAAGCTAATCAAGAAAATATTATAATACGTTCTAAATTCAAACACAGAAACAATTTCGTGCTGTCAAGGGACGTCGAGGCGCCGTCCCCTACGGCTCGCAAAATAAATAACGGTAAAATATAGCTCAAATCCCGTCACAAAGGCAATAAATCACATTCCCGCCGTTTTTGTTTCTTTTTCCTCTTGACTTTTTCGCAAAAATATAGTAAAATACAAGAGCCAAACTAATTTAATATTTATTTTCGGGGAGGTTCTATTTAGGGATAATTATACCCTTTTTTCATCATACTAACAATACTTTGAAACTTGATAAAATGCAGATTTCATTGGTATTGTTGGTATCTCACTACCCGTAATATTGAATTAGTTTGGCGACTATCGAAGTCTGCGTTTTTGTGCGGCGGCTTCGGTCGTCGCACTTTTTGTTTTTGGAGAGATGGATAATGAAGAAAAAGATCATATATGAAGCACAATACCCCCGCATCGACTATATGAAGCAATATGAACAAGATAAGGCTGAGGTTGAAAAAGAACCTCCCGCCAAGTTTTCCAATGCAAATGATTTTTTCAAAGCTATCCGCGCTGACACTCAATACACTCCAATTCCCAAACGCATTGAGGAAAGTGAAAGCTTCATCAATGAAGCTATTGAAGTTTCGAAGCTTTATGAAATAGATGCAAGAATAGTTCAGTATGACGAGAAGTTCAGCGCATACATTTGCTTTGACTTCGGCGCTGATATGCAATATGTAACCCGTTTGTTCGGCATGGCGGACAGGATCTCTTTCTTCAAGGACAAAAGCGAGCACGACTTCGCCGTATGTCTTGATTTTTATACACACGTTGTTTCAAGGAACGGCATGGCGATCGCCCCCTGAATATTCTGTTTGACATTCATTCTCTTTTATGCTATAATTATTGTAACCTTAAAATAAGGAGAAATTAATGGAACTCTTCAACATTCCCGCTTTTGGCGAGGCTTGCGCCGAAAACCGCACAAACGCGAAGTCGCGTGTGTTTGTGCTCTCGGACGTCGTAGAGGAATCGTTTGACAGCTACCTAAAGCTGCTTGACAACGCGGGATTCATAAAAAAAGAAGAATACACCGCTGGGGCGCACCGTTTTGCGGCGTATTCGAAGGACAATGACGGCGTTTTTCTGAATTATTTTGCTCCCGTGCGCGAGCTGACCATCGCGGCGGAAGACGATTGCGCTTATTTTGATTTTGCAGACACTCCGCGCGAGCACTCTCTTCCCGCGCAGATCACGCAGATCGAGCTCGAGGACTTCGGAATGTCATACGTCATTCGATTGCCCGACGGGCGATTCATCGTCATCGACGGCGGACGCGATTTCGAGCCCGACCGCGAGCGTCTTTGGAACTGCCTTTCGGAAGGCTCGCCCGAAGAAAAGCCGATCATCGCCGCGTGGATCCTCACCCACCCTCACAGCGACCACTATCTTTGCTTCATCGGATTTATGGAGCAGTACGGCGACAGGGTGACTGTCGAGCGCTATATTCTCAACTTTCCCAAAGCCGATGACCTTGTTCACTATCCCAAGCTTGACCGCAAGGACAAGCGTTTCGAGGATTCCTCGGGGCTGACCAACATCCCGAAGATGTGGGAGCAGATCAAAAGATCGGGCGGTATCGCTTATATGGCGCACACGGGGCAGAGATTCAACATCGGCGGTGCTTCTCTCGAGATACTTGCCTCGATGGACGACACCATCCACCTCTCCACGAACATAAACGCCTCGTCGCTTGTCATTCGCATGGAGCTTTGCGGACAAGTGATCCTTTGGGCGACCGACGCATCCTTCAGCGACGCGCGGCTGCCCGAAAAATTCGGCGATAATCTGCGCGCCGACATCCTTCAAGTGCCCCACCACGGCTTCCAATGCGGCACAGCAGAGGCAATGATGCGCGGCTACGATCTCATTTGCCCCAAGGTCTGCTTGCTTCCCGTTTCGGAATACAACGCATACACCGCCTTTTCGGCGCATAAGGAAAGCACGCGCTATCTGATGACAAAGATCGGCGAGGTCGGGGAATTCATCGTCGGCACACCGCAAAGGACTATCACACTTCCCTACACCGCCCCGAGCAGGGCGCGCGCCGAGCACGACAGCCTTTATTGTAGAGGTCAGCTCCGCTCGGGCGCAAACACCTGGGTCTTCACAGAGCTCAACACCGCCCGCGAGGCCGATTTTGTGTTCACCCTGATGAATATGACCCACGCCACCGCTGACGTGACCATAGAGCTTTATTTTGAAAGCAGCAAACAAATGGTGCGCTCGATCAAGGCGACCGCCCCGCCGCTCGTTTTCAAAAAGCTCAACATCGTCGGTGACGAGGTTGACGGCGATCACGAATACTTCGACTGGCTCTCGCTGAAAAAGCGCGGAGTGCCCGAAAACGTCCCGTTTGCCGTGCGTTTTCTCTCCGACGTGCCGATCATTATTTCGCATCCCGATCACAGCGCAGTTTATACTGCAAGAGATAATTAATACAAAAAGAGGAATATTTTATTGCAAAATAAAATATTCCTCTTTATTTTTATAAGTCATTAAGCGTGGAAATTCGCTTTATTCTGTCATAAGCAGTTGCTATAAATTCCTCGGGGGTGAGTTCTTTATAATCTTCCCTCACCTTTTGGAACACCTCGAGCACGAGTGGGCCGGAGTAGCCATATTTGTCGAGCTTGCGCATCATTTCGTGATAGTCGAATGTGCCGTCAAAGGGAAGCCAATGCGAATCGGGGTCGGTCGTCTTATTACCGAAAGGACGGCTCAAGTTATCGTGAATATGCGTTGCCACGATCTTATCCGTAAATATATCGATCCACGGAACGGTCTTTGTATAGCAATGCTCGTGTCCGCAGTCATAGCAGAAACGGACGTTGTCGTTATGCTCGTAGCGATCGGCAAGATAAGCAAGGTTTCCAACCATACGAAGATTTTCAAAGGCGAGTGTAACGCCCTTCTTTGCGGCATATTCCACAAGTGCATCAAAGCGCGAAAGACCAAGGTCGTTTACGGGAGGCGCCTGCCAACCGCTTGAAACGTGAGTAATGACCGCCGCGACATCGCACGCAGCAGCTACGTCCACCGATTCGGTGATGCCCTCGAATATCGTGCGGTAATCTTCCCCCTCGAGCCACATATTGTTGATTCCGCTGTAAGGAGAATGCAGGAAGGGAAAATCCATTCCGAATGCAACAGCCTTTTCCTTGATCCCCATCATTACCTCGATCGGTTTTTTGCCCGTGGTAAATACCTCAAATCCGGTTCGATGAGCGATCTCGAGTGTCAGAATTTCATCAAATCCGCCGCCAATACAGTCGATATTGATACCAAGCTTTCTTTTCATCATTAACCTCGCTTTTACAGCAGTTCAATTCCGTTCTTTTTGCAGATCTCCACATCCTCTGCAGGCCAGCAGGAAGCCTGGACCTCGCCGATGTGCGCCTTGCGAAGGAAGAACATACACATTCTCGACTGTCCGATACCGCCGCCGATGGTCAGCGGAAGCTTGCCTTCAAGAAGATCGCGGTGATAGGGGAGCTTTGCGCGGTCGGTGAAGCCCGAAATCTCAAGCTGACGGCGAAGTGCCTCGGCATCGACTCTGATGCCCATGCTTGAAAGCTCAAGCGCCATATCAAGGACGGGGTAATAAACGATTATATCGCCGTTGAGCGACCAATCGTCGTAGTCGGGTGCGCGGCCGTCGTGGGGCTTGCCCGAAAGAGGCAGAGCTCCGCCGATCTGCTCAAGGAAAACGGCGCCGTATTCCTTTGCCGCGCGGTATTCGCGCTCCTTGGGAGTAAGATCGGGATATTTTGCCTCAAGCTCTGCGGAGGTGATGAAGGTTATGTCCTCGGGGAGCAGGTGGCCGATGAAGTTGTAGTCGTCGGCTATGTAATTCTCGGTCTGACGGAGTGCGTCGTAGATATAGCGCACGGTGCGGCGCAGGAATTCCTCGTTTCGCTCGGTGGGGCGAAGGATGCGCTCCCAGTCCCATTGGTCAACGAAGACCGAATGGATATTATCCGTCTCCTCGTCGCGGCGGATGGCGTTCATATCGGTATAAAGTCCCTCGCCGGGCGCGAAGCCATAGCGGTCAAGCGCAACTCTCTTCCACTTTGCAAGCGACTGAACGATCTCGAAATTGCCCTCCGAATAGCCCATATCGAATGCGACGGGACGCTCCCTGCCGCTGAGGTTATCGTTGAGACCCGATGCGGCGTCAACGAAAAGCGGCGCGGAAACACGGCGCAGATTGAGCTGATTTGCAAGATTGGATTGGAAGAAATCCTTGATCTTTTTGATCGCTATTTGTGTTTGTCTTGCTGTCAGATGCGAGGAATATCCCTCGGGAACCTGGATGGGCATTGGTCTGCACCTCGTTTCATAAATAATAAATAATTATATCACAATATATGCGTATTGTCAAGGCTTAAATGTCCGCAAGCATATAGGGCTTGAGCTGACCGTTTGTTTCTGCGGCAACGGCGCCGAAGACCTTGACAGATTCGGAAAGTTCTTCCATAGTGCCTATCGTCCAGATGCCGATGTTGCCGTACTTGCGGACCTCGGCGCAGAACTCGGGATCGGCAAATCTGCCCTTGAACCACGCGGTCGATTTGTTTGCGTAGGGGATCCAATAGGTCACTCTGCCCTCTGCAACCGCTCGGGTGTGCTCGAGTGCTTCGGGTGTCATCAGACCGTCATAGTGCATATGAGCCTTCGGGAACTTCTTTGCGAGCCAATCGAAATAGGGGAGGGTCTTGCAGGTGAAGCCGATCTTTTCCTCCATATCAGCCGCTTTGATAGTCTCGCAGAAGATCTCAAACTGCTCCTCATTGAAGCTCTGGAAGACGTTGTCGAGCTTGATATCGGCATCTGCGTTACGGAGTGCCTCGAGAGTTTCGGCAAGGGTGGGGATCTTTGTACCCTTGAACTGCTCGCCCTTGAAAAGTCCCGCGTCGAGCGCCTTGATCTCATCGAGAGTGAGCGCAGTGGAAGCGATCTTCTCCTCGAAGACGCTGCCGTCCTCGCGGCGGCAGGTGCGGTTTATTGTGCCGTCGTGCAGCATGATGCAGACGTTATCCTTTGTGAACTTGCAGTCCATTTCGACGATCTTATAGCCCTGCCGGACTGCGGCAAGGTAGGAAATAAGGGTGTTTTCGGGATATGATACACTATCGCCTCTGTGGGCCTGGAACTTGAATTCGGACATAACTGAACCTCCTAGAATGTTATACTATGATTATACAATCATTCGGGAGAAATGTCAAGGTATTTGATAAAAAATGAGCCGACACTTGGTCGGCTCATAGGTTTAATCATAATAAAATTCATAATCCGGCAGGGCTTTCCATTCCTCGGTGGAGGTGAGGATGTCGCTGATGTCGGTGCAGGTATTGATGAACTTTTTGCCCTTCGGGAACAGCGCGTCAAAGGACAGTGAAACATCTTTCGCGGCAATGGTCTTGACTTGATCACCTCTGCGGACGGTGAGTATCAGATCGGCGGACGGTTCGCTTGCCATCAGAGGATCGGGATCGTATTCGTCGGGATAGGACTCGACGTTAAGCGCGCGGAGCTTTTTATAAATAAGCTCCATCACCTCGTCGGAGAGCTTGACGTAGGTCACGTAATCCCTCGGATTCGTCGCGTCTTTTGTTTTGACGAGCTTACCCGTGCGGCTGTCATAAGAGCTGATCCCATAGACGCCCCAGGTCAGCGCAAAGGAGAAATCCTCGGGCACTTCCTTGGGAAGCAGACTCTCCGCGCAACCCGAAAAGCACGGAAGAAGAATTATTGTTGCAAGTAAAAGTGATAATAGCTTTTTCATATCAATCAAACAGTTTGATGGCCTTGAATTCGTGAGATGCCATTATATACAAGTAATTATCCGCGATAGTTGCACGGGCTTGTTCGGGTGGCAGATATTCAGCATACACCTCACTCACCACATTAAAAATCTTATAGCCGTCAAAGCCGAGCAGCATATATCGGCTCCCGCCATCGCCCCACCATTTATTGATCATTAATCCTACAAGGCTGCGCTCGCGGTCGATGAAGTAAGATTTATAATCTGCGGAGAAACCGACTTTTTCGACCTCATAAGATGCAAGCGACACCACTTTGTCGCCCTCTTCTGCATAGACCTCGATCTTGAGAGTGCTGCGATTCTCACCGTAGCCGATACCGAGAAGAAGACCTTCGCCGAAATCAACGAGAGAGGAGGAATAACCGTCAATATATCCCGTGTCGGTATAGGTGATATTGTTCATATCCGAAAGATCAAAGAAGTAAACGGGGTCGGTGAGTGTCACGACAACGGCGGTGCAGACATAAGCATTTGTGCCATCGAAACGGACAGATTCAACCGTCTCGCCCGCGGGAGCGAAATCACGAACCTCGGCGACGATCTCGTAATTTGAAAGATCAATGCAGTAAAGCGAGGCATTGGTTTCAATACGCTCGGTTTTTACGCGTTCCCCGTCGAGCTCGCCGTAAAAAAGTCCTGCCTCGGTCACAAGATATTTATCGGTAAGATAACTCGTGCCGCCCGTGGTGGTGACAACACGGAGAATGCCGTTGAATTCATCAAGGCTGTACTGGTTCTTCACACGACCTTCAACACAGACACTTCCGAGCTTCCGGAAGCCTTCGCCCTTGTAAGAGATAACGGTGATCTCGGTCATATTGATGCGGCAGGGAGACATTTTTCCGTCTTTCTCGCGCTCAACGCAGTCACTGTAGAGTCTTGTAAGGAATATCTTATCCTCGGATACGTAAACAGTATCAGAAAAAGAAAGACAAGCTATCGAGCCCTTGAACGAAAGGTCGGATTCATTAAGCTTTGATACAACGGTGTAGCATCCCGAAATATTACCGTCGGGAATAATAATATCCTCCGCAGGTATGAGGGCAAAGCCATCTCCGCAGTTAATGGAAGGAACAAAATCCTCTATATCGGAATAATCGTCAGACAAAGCTCGATCCATAAAGTATTCGGTGAAAAGCAGGATCTCGCCGTCAACCACACGCGCGGTAGAATAGCTGCCACTTATAGCAAAACGTCCGTTTTCCTTAATATTTTCCGGATCGGATACATCAAAAGAAATAAGAAGCGTATAAGGGTCAATATAAAGCTTTCCCGTCGAAGCTGATTTTTTTAGCTTATAGCTATTACAAAGAACGGTGAGTGTTTTTCCGTCTTTCGACAAAAACAGCTGACCCAAGTAAAGATTCTCGAATGTGTCAAAAACGTATTCTTTAAGATTGATATCAGAAACAAGTTGGCTTTTGCTGCCGGCTATCGAATAAACGTTGATCTTCCTTGAGTCAATGTCAAAATAAAAGATATGAGTCTCTGTTCGCTTGAAAAGATCTGCCTCTGTGACGCCCTTTACCTGATTGTCGGTAGTTTCAACATAGCTGCTACATAACATGGAGCCTTCTTCACCACTGTTCAAATCCAAGCCGCCTGAACCGCGGATTTCATTATACATGAACTCTCTGTCGAGATCGGTTATTGTCAATAAACCGGTCGTAACGCTTGGAATAAAATAGCGGTATTCGCCGTTAAGATACGATCCGTTTTCTTTCTTTGGCGTAAGCTCGCGGTTTTTGTAAAAAGCGTATATCAGGTCGATATACTCACTGTCTGCATACGCCTTAAGTTCTTCCGGAAGATCCTTCTGATTGTCATAATCCGGCAGGATCACCTCGTTCGAAAAAGGCAGTATCAGCCACATAAAAACCGAGGTCACGACAAGTGAAACACAAGCAGCCACTATTGCAAATTTGCGCCCAAATATACTCTTTGTCCTTGTTGCCTTGGGCGCGGCTTCGGCAACGAAATCTTCATCGGCAAGGCCTATCGCCTTTGCCATATCAATTTTTTTCATATTGCTATCCCCTCTTTCTCAAGATGCTCACGGAACGCCTCGCGCGTTCTGTGAAGTGTTGTTTTGACGTTTGACTCGCTCATTCCCGACATAAACGCGATCTTCGCTATCGGCATCATATACCAATAACGGCGCATGAATACCACCCTCGTTTTTTCATCGAGCGAGGAAAGAAATGAGTTTACCGCCTGACGAAGATGAAACTCGTCCGCGGGCGAAAGTCCTGCGCTGTCGGGCAGACAGTCTGCAAGCTCGTCGAGTATTGCCTCGGCGGCTACGTTTTCCCTTTCCTTACGCCTTGTGGCATAGCGGTCGAGCGCGAGATTGCGCGCGATCGTGGCAAGAAACGCGCCGAGCTTGTTCGGTTTTTGCGGAGGTATCGAATTCCAGGCGCGGAGGTATGTATCGTTGACGACTTCCTCCGTGTCCTCCTTCGAGGCGAGTATTGAATCTGCAACGGCAGAAATATACCGCCCGTATTTCTTTTCCGATTCTTCAATAGCCTTCTCCGAGCGATCGAAGAAGAGCTCTATGATCTTTCTGTCATCCATTTTCATCACCTCTGCAGTAGGCTTTCACCTATATAGACGGTCAAAAGCGGGGAAAGGTTACATCTTTTGGGAAATTTTCTTGAATTATTTTTATTATAGCATAAAAATGGCGCGTTGAAAAGTATTTTATATTGAAAGCTGGATATTTCTGTGTTATAATTAAATAAAAAAACAGGTGACTTATGAAAAGAACGCTCTCGTTTCTCCTTTCGATCCTCCTGCTTCTTCCCTGCCTCGCATCCTGCGGCAGGCAGAAGCTTGATGAGCCGATCGAATTTATCATTGCAAACGATATTCATTACATATCCCCCACTCTTCTGGGTGACGGCGAGTTTTTCCGCAATCCCACAGGCAGGGCAGACGGCAAGGTGGTTCATTACATCACGGACATCACCGACGCCTTCATTGCCGAGGTCATAGAAAAGAAGCCGCAGGCTCTCATCCTCGCGGGAGATCTGACGCTCAACGGAGCCATTGTCAGCCACTCCGAGCTTGCAAATAAGCTCGCGGCGGTCAAAAATGCGGGAATTGACGTCCTTGTCATCCCCGGAAACCATGACTTTGACAAAACCGCCGTGGATTACTCCGGTGACTCGCTGAAGGAAGCGGAGGGTTCAAGCGCCTCGGATTTTTACGAGATATATAATCCCCTGCTGCCCGAAACAGTCAGCCGTGAGGAAGGGACGTTCAGCTACATTTACGAAGCAAGTGAGGATCTTTGGGTCCTGATGCTCGATACGAACACCTATGCCGAGTGCTACGTTATGGAAAGCACCTTCAAATGGGCGGAGGAGCAACTCGGGATCGCGCGTGAATCGGGGATCGACGTCATTGCGGTCTCGCACCAGAATATATATAAGCACAGCGATCTGCTATCCTTCGGATATCAGCTTTATAACGGCACAAATCTTCAGTCTCTTTACGAAAAATACTCCGTTATCTGCAATTTCAGCGGTCATATCCACGTCCAGAGCATAATTGGCGGGGATCTCCCCGAGATCGCAACCTCCTCGCTCTCGGTGACGGGGCTTCACTACGGCAAGATAACCTATAACGGAAAAGCGCTCAATTATGCAACAGAAACGCTCGGAGTTGCCAAAGAAGCGGAGGGATATGCCGACTTTTCGGAATACGCTACGTATTATTTTGAAAAGATAGCCATTGGTCAGGCTCACGATGCGCTCGCGGATTCGGGACTTTCCGGAAATGAGATCGAGTTGATGGCAAAGACCTATGCCGAGATCAATTCCGCATATTTTGAGGGCAAAAAGATCGATCCGAAGAGCTACGCCGAAGGCATCGAGCTTTGGCGCACCAAAAGCGATTCCTTTATCTCGCGCTATATCGATTCAATGCTCGAAAACACAAAAAAAGAGCAGTCAATTAAGATCAGGCTGAAATAGATAAAAGGGGCTGGCTTGTTAAAGTATATTTTGCAAAGAGTAATATAAACAATATCATTAATTCCTTGGTGGAATTCGCAATAAAATGAAATTGCGCGGGCTCCTTCCACCGCTTCCGCGGTCCCCCTTCCTCCCGGAGGAAGGCTGATTGGTTAGTACAAACTCCGTCGGAGGTTCAGCGAATATCGTTTTAACTTCATCCTTAAACATCAAAAAGGAATATTTTATTGAAAAAGTTTGCAAGAACTCTATTACGAGTGCAAATTGATTCAAATAAAATATTCCTTTTTGTATGCAAAATTATAAGTTTGAGCAAAATTCGCTGCACAATCAATGAAGCTTGCACGCACCCTTTAGCCTTCCTCCGGGAGGAAGGGGGACCG
>JAZQJB010000081.1:0-30837 GCA_045541375.1 Eubacteriales bacterium
AAGGCCCACCTCACCCCGAGGGTATTGAAGCAGTTGGGATTTGAGAAATAATTTATACGAACCGCCCCGCGGAAATTTCGGCGGAGCGATTTACTTTTATAAAGTTTATTCGGCTCTGTATACTTCTATTGGAATCTTAATACCGTGGTCTGGAGATATGCTCGCCGTATATGTATAAGTCTTTTGGGAAGAAAAATCGGGTCCCATATAAAAAACTATCTCATCGGTATAAGACTCACCCGGCTCAAGTGACACCCAATAAGCAGAATCTGTATTATGAAAGTTGTGATTCTTTGATATCCAAGCACTCAAAAAGAAATCATCACTCCCATTTTCTTCAAAAACTCCATTTTCATACGCTCCGAAGGCATTAATCCGAATAGTTTGTTCAGTCAAATTTGTATAACTCAGTCGCGTTTGAATAAACGAATGTGTACGGTATGACTCAACAAAGAATTCAACTTTAATGTTAACACCATTCGAGTTTTCCTCATATACCAAAGGAGTTCTAATGCATACATTAAGTTTGCTTTCTTCTATTTCTTTTTTCGGAAGTTTAGGATATATTTCCCATTCTGAAAGATACCACTCCCCGTAAGCAAATTGTGCCTTTGCAGTTTCGGTCACTGCATTAGATTCATTCACTGTTTCGGGATTATCGGAGAAAATCTCTGTAGCCTCTTGTGCGCTTAAATCCGAAGTATCGTCTTCCAAACCGCCGGTATTTTGACATCCGGTTAAGATAATAGAGATACACAGCAAAAATACTATATAAAATGCATCAACTTTCACTGACATCACCCCTTGTAATTCCAAGCAAAAGCATAACTTGTCGGACATATTTTCGAGATCTCCTTTTCATTTATTCGGGAAAATATTCCCGTGGTTTTATTGTATCACACAAAATATTATCTTGTCAACGCTTTTTCGTCCCACAATAACATTTTCTGCCATTTTCACAAAGCAAAGGCTCCGTTTTTATTTACATTACACAAAAAATGTGATATAATATGGAATATACTGTATTATAAAAGGTGAAAAAATGAAAGAAATCCTATCAGTAGAAAATATGCGTCAAAGTGACGCGCATACTATTGCCACAGAAGTGCCGAGCCTTGAACTTATGTACCGCGCGGGAAAGGCAGTTGCCGATTCGGTGGAATGGCGCGCGCCCGTGGGCATCGTTTGCGGTGTCGGTAACAACGCGGGCGACGGCTACGTCATTGCGCTTGAACTCCAAAAGCGAGGCATCGAATGCACGCTCCTTCTCCTTGAAGAACGCTTCTCTCCCGACGGCAGATTCTATTTTGATAAATGCGCCGAAGAAAATATTCCTTATGAAATTTGCACGGACAACACCGATCTTTCGCGCTTCTCCACCCTCGTTGACTGCATTTTCGGCACGGGCTTCAAATGCGAGGCGCGCGGGCTTGCGAAAACAGTTATCGAAAACTATAACTCTTCCTCCGCCTACAAGGTTTCCGTGGACATCAACAGCGGTATGAACGGCGACACGGGTATGGGCGAGACGATCGCGCTCTCCGACCTCACCTGCTCGATCGGCTCATTCAAACCGGGACATTTTCTGAACAAGGCAAAGGATGTCATTAAGAATAAGATCAACCTCGACATCGGCATCAGACCGATCGAGGAGCCCTATTATCTCTACGAGCCGTCCGCTCTGCCTGAGCGAAAGAATTTTTCTAACAAATCGACCTACGGCTACGTCGCCCTCATCGGCGGCTCGAAGAAATACAGCGGAGCCATCCGCCTTGCCGCTATGGCAAACGCCGCAATGCGCGCGGGCGCGGGTGTCGCTATGCTCGCCGTCCCCGATTCGATCTCGCCTTACATCATCCCGAACATTCTCGAAGCGACCATCTATCCCCTCTCGGACAATGGCGGCGAGATAATTATCAACGAATCCGAGTTCTCCGCGCTTGCGACAAGGGTAAAAACTATCGCCTTCGGCATGGGCATCGGACTTTCGGGCGAGACCGAAAAGGCACTTTCCTACCTTCTTAATAATTATAAGGGCAGACTGATCGTCGATGCGGACGGACTCACCGCGCTCTCTCGCCTCGGCTCGGATGCGATCAAAAACGCATCGTGTGAGCTCATTCTGACACCGCACAATATGGAATTTTCCCGAATCAGCGGACTGCCGATAAGCGAGATTCTCTCCGCCCCCATCGATCATGCCAAGAAATACGCCAAAGATCACGGATGCACACTTCTACTCAAGGGTCCTTCCACTATCGTAACCGACGGCGAGCGAGTTTATGTCATCGACCGCGGCTGCGCGGGTATGGCAACGGCGGGAAGCGGCGACGTCCTTTCGGGCATTCTTGCCGCGACAGCCGCATACGTTCCATCTCCGCTCGAGGCGACCGCCCTCGCCGCATATATCAACGGTGCCGCCGGCGAGCTTGCCGAATCAAGAACCAATCCGATCAGCATGACCGCGGGCGATACAGTAAGTGCGATTTCCGAAATTATCACAGAAATCTTGAAATAGTTGCGTGCGCAACTATTGACTCTGTGTCAGAAATATGGTATAATATATCCAATAAAAACCTCACGGAGGCAAAAATGGCTAACGAAAAAAGACAACCCAACGTACTTTTCATAATGGCTGACCAATTCCGCGGCGACTGGATGAGCTGTGTCGGAGGCCCCGCAAAGACACCAAACCTTGACGCTATCGCAAGCGAGGGCGTCGTTTTCACGCAGTGCTCGACCTGCGCACCCCTCTGCGTTCCCGCGAGGATCGGACTTTTCTCGGGCAAATATGCCCATACTACGGGCGCTTGGGATAATCAGCAGTTTATCCTCTCCCCCGATGCAAATATCTGGTCAAAGCAGCTGCGCGACCTCGGATATGCCACCTCCCTTTTCGGAAAAACACATATCCACGGCGGAAGCGGTGATTTTATCGCGCGCGAACCTATGCTCCACGCCTACGGCTTTGATACCGTAGATGAGATCACGGGCCCGCACGCCTGCTGCAAATCAAGAACTTACATGACAGAGAGATGGGCAGAAAAAGGTCTGCTTGAGCCCTTCAAGAAGGATCTGAAGCAGCGCGGAAAAACTCCCTTTGCCAAGCCCTCGCCCCTGCCGCTTGAGGAATACTACGACGTTTACGTCGGCAACTGCGGCGTTGATTATTTGAAGAATTACGAAGGCGACAAGCCCTGGTTCTGCCACGTCAGCTTCGGCGGACCTCACGAGCCCTGGGACGTTCCCGAGCCTTATGCTTCGATGTATAAGGAAGAAGATATGCCAGCGCCCCTGCCCGTGATGAAGAATGCAAATCCCGAAAGACCGCAGGGTGAGACCGACTTCCGTATGCACAAGCCGCAGATCCATTGCACACCCGATAAAGCCCCCGAGATCCGCGCAAATTACAGCGGAAACTGCACCCTTATCGACGAGATGATCGGCAAGATCGTTGACGTCATCAAGGCGCGCGGAGAATGGGACAACACAGTTGTTCTCTTCACCTCCGACCACGGCGAGATGAACGGAGACCAGGAATTCGTCAACAAGCGCACCTTCCTTGACGGCGCGCTCAACATCCCGCTCGTCATCCGCACTCCCGAAACTATCGCAAAGGGCGGAATAAAGACCGATGCCCTCGTCAGCCTCATCGACGTCGGCCCCACGCTCATCGAGCTTTGCGGCGGCGAGATCGATTACCCCCAGTGCGGCAAGTCGCTCTGCGGCGTCATCGACGGAAGCTGTGAAAAGCCCCGCGACTACGTCCTCAGCGAGCTTTCGGGCGAGATCATGTATATGGACGAGGATTGGAAAGCGCTTGTCAACAACAAGGGCGAGATCTATATGCTCTTCGACCGCAAGAACGACAAGGGAGAGCAATTCAACCTTGCCGCCTCAGAGGAAGCGCGCGAGACCGAAAACGCACTCCGCGCCAAGATCATGAAGGCGATCGCCGAAAACGTCATAATTCCCTCAACAACGGTTCAGACAGCAACAGCAATTACAAAATAACAATTCAAAAGGTGGATCTTTGATTTCTCAAAAATCCACCTTTTTTTAATTTCTTCCGAATTGCCTGAGCAGTTTTTTGATCAGCTCGGAAAGCGGAAGGACGAGCATTCCCGTGAAGATATTGGAAATGCCGTGAATAACATCGAAGGGAAAACCCGATGCGATCCAGGCGAGCGTTTGCTCAAATGTAAATCCATACAGCAGAGCCTGCCCCGGCGCGTAGATAATGCCGAAAGCAAAGCCGTGTATCGCGCAGACTGCGGGATACACAATCGCGGCAAGCCACATCGGCATTTTTTTCGGCAAAAGCATCGTAATCCCCCACAGAACCGTCCAAACGTAAAGATACGGCACCCACCAAGGGGCGAATCCCGCATATAAGCCCTGTACGATAACGTAAAGATAGAGCGGGATCAATGCTTTTTTGCGAAAAACCACAGTCATAAGCATCGTCAACATCCCGAGCAGGTGGATGTTTGGCAAAGCTTCCATAATCAGTTTCGAGCAGAACATCAGCGCAGCAAACATCGAAAAGAGAACCATTTCAAAGGTTTGGTTCCTTATTCGATGCAAACGGCTGTGCGATTTATTTTGTGTAGGTAAGCTCATAAACTTCGCCGTCGGCGATAGCGGTGCCGTCAACGCCCGTCATCATATATTCGCCGTTCTTGGAGAATCCCCAATAGCTCTGGTCAACATCGTAATCAGCAGTTATGCCGTTAACAACCTTAACGTAGAGTCCGAAATCCCCCTGATCTCCCGCGATGAGGTTGTGCGCGAGAAGAGCATCGCCGAGAGTCTCGGCATCGGTCTTGATAGTGAAAGTCACGGACTGTTCACCGACGATCACCTTGACCTTGACGGTCTTCGCGCCCTCTCCGAATTCGGCATCGGTAAGATATGTAGCATTTGCCCAAAGTCCTTCGGGAGCAATAGCACCACCGTTTTCGGACGTGCCCGCACTCGTTTCGGGAGTCTCCGCCTGCTGCTTGCAAGCAAAGAGGCAGAAGGTCATAAGCAGCGCCAAGATCAGCGCAAGAGTTGATTTGATAGTTCTTTTCATTTTTCTTTTTCCTTTCTATCTCAAAAGGATAAAGCAAAAAACACTCTCCAATGAGAGTGCACACGAAACAAAGGATACCCTGCCGTACCCTCATATCGCCCATCTCTCCTTTTGCCCAAGAGTTTTTTCGCGTATCACAGTCCGATAAGCATTCCGACTTTAACGGTAATGGCTGTTGCCGCGGATTTCCACCGCCGTTTCCTTATCCCCGAGAGACATATGCCGCCCGACAACCGAGTAAAATACCCGAGATGAACCGTGTTTATTCTTTTGTTTGAACCTATTATAGCATATAAACTCAAAAAAATCAAGAAAAACTCTAAAAAATCTCAAAAAAATTCGAAAAAGGTCTTGATTTTTTTGATTCCTTGTGATATAATATATTAGTCAGCGCAAGCTGCCATGGAGAGATGGCTGAGCTGGTCTAAGGCGCACGACTGGAAATCGTGTTTGGGCTAATACCCCAACGAGGGTTCGAATCCCTCTCTCTCCGCCATGAAAAAAAGCACATCTGCAATGCAGATGTGCTTTTTTTCAACTAAATCCGCCGCCCGCGGAAGAAATCCACCTGCGGTGGATGAAATCGCTTCGCGATGAAATCTCGCTTCGCGAGGAGAAGGATACGGCGGATTTAATTTCATCTTAAGCCATAGGCTTAAGATTTCATCCGAACTTGTTCGGATTTCATCGTGCGTATGCACGATTTCATTAACACAAAATGTTTATCCACCACCGCATTACGCGCGAACCGTGGGTTCAGAATCCCTCTTATTTCAGAATCTCCACCAAATTCCCCGCATACTCCCCAAACCCATCCTTATTCGGATGCAGGTCATCGGCAAAATATCTTCTCTCATGCGGCACAAGATCAAGTCCTCTTATATGCTCCACGCCGCACTTCTCGATCTCGTCGGCAATCAGCGCGTAGCTCTCCCAAAGATTGCCCATACGCTTCTCTTCGTTTCCGCCCGAGACCCAGATCGGCGAGATCGCATAGATCTTGCTTGATGCGTAAGTTTCCTTCACCTTTCCAAGATATGACCTCAGCTGCTCTATCATCTCGCCCTGCGTCTTGAAATGATTCACATCATTCGTTCCGTAAGCGACTATAACAACATCGGGCTCAAAGCCGCTGTCAGCAAAGGTCGAAGCGTGATAATACGCGCCGCCGACGCCTTGAATTACGCTGTCGTAATTAAGCGCGAACGACGTGCGGTAAGCATAGGAAAGCGTGTCAATGCCCGAATTCCAGCCCTGCGTGATGCTGTCGCCGATGAAGAGTGCCTTTTTGTCGAATTGATGTCGCACGGCATTGGCACCGTCGGAAAGCTCGACGTTATCGATCACTCCAACATCATGCGAAGGGAAGCAGAGCGTGACGCGGCAGGGCGCGGAGAGATCGATCTTGGCGCATCCGTCCGTTATCTGCAAGGTGCCTTGATACACTCCGTCGATAAGGTACTCAAACCTTCCGCCGCTTTTAACCTCAAAAGCAAGGTACTTGCTGTCGGTCTCGAAATCGAGCCTGATGCCGGTCGTGGTCTTCGCGCGAAAGCCGAGAATTTCGGAGAGCGCATAGAACGCCTCGACCTGGCATTTTTTCATTTTATAAAAATATATTCCGTCCGCCGTCTGCTCGATCTCAACCGCGCCGACGGTCAGCTTTTTGATCTGCTCAAGATTCAATACCATATCACACCTCATTTGCCTGTCGCGGGACGCACCCAAGGGCAGGTTTTTTCATTTACATAATAGATCTCATCGATCTCCTGCATCGCCTTTTGGCAAAGCTCGGAGCGGATGGAGAAACCATCGTTTCTCGCAATCTCGGAGTCTATCAGCGCGCGGAGGTAGAAAAGCCTGAAGTTGCGCGATGACGTAATATTCGCAGGCAAAATCGAATTATACTCTTCAAACACCTCGCGAACGTGCTCGACCTCGCTTGTGTCGTTCATCGTGACCTTTATATAGTCTCCGGGACGTGAACGCTTGCGGGAGAGAGAACGCTCGGTGAGTCTGAGCGCTTCGTAAAGCTCCTCGTCATCGGTGCAGAACTCAAACCGCACGTAATCGCGCAGGGCATCGAATGCGTTTTCGTGCTCGCCGGAGTAAAGCGCAAGCTCAATGAACTTATTGGCGTCCTCAAAGATGCCCTCGGAATAGGGATAGGCGCCGCTGTAAATGCTCTTCCCCGTGCCGTGGTTGCGCTCAAGGAATTCAGCCAGGTGACTTGCGCCGTAGCCGCCCCAAGGCGAGCAAGTCCACATGCTGATCTCGGGAAATTCGATGAATTTGACGCCCTCGGGCATTCCCTTCTCGCGCAGGACGGGCGGCAGCTCGCCGTTTGCAAAGAAGGAAAGGATATACGGAACGTCCGCGAACATCTCGTCGCCGAGCCTCTCCGTGAAGCTCTCCCATTCGCCGCTTGTGAAACGGTCAAAATACCACGCCGAAACGATGACCTCGGTTTGCGGCATCATTTCTTTAACCAGCGCCTTAAAATGCGGCAAGAGCTTCAAAAATCCGTTTGCTCCCCAAGGAGCGCAGTCCTTGCAGGTGCATCCGCCCTGATCGTATGGCCAATAAACGACGTAATCGATCTTTAGATCGGCAAAATACTCAAGCATTGCACGGCGAGCGCGCAATATTTCTTCAATTCCGCCCGCCTTTGAGGGGCAGATCTCGACATGATAATGCGAATCGGGCTCGGCGTGATAACCGTTCCGAGCCTGCCACTCGGCGCGCAATTCCTTGGGAGACGACGAAAATCCCTCGTTCGATATCATCGTCAGCGACCCGCCGATGCCGATCTTATTAGCGTATGCAAGGATCGCGTGCAAACGCTTGACAAGTGCCTGCGCGCCCGCATCCTCCATCGACTCGAAATGGTGCATATCGAACCAAACCAGCAGGCTGTTGCAGCCACGGAGTGCAAGATCTTCGACGACCTCGCAGACCTTCTCGATCGGCGCGGAATGATAGAAGTTATCAAAATGCGTGGCAAAATACATACCTCGCAGCTTTTTAGCGGGTGTGAAATCAAGCTTACCTTCAAAAGGAAGGAATCCGCCCTTACCGTCAAAGCGCGAGAGGCGCAAAAATCTGCCAAGTGCGGCAAAAAGAGCAAGTCCGTCTGCTGCGCGAAGCTCGCATCCGCAGTTATCCGATTTTATTATGTAACGCTCATCCGCGAGCGATGGATCGATCTCAAGCGAAACGGGGAATCCCTCGCAAGTAGGCACGGATCGAACGGTCATCAGCCTCGCCGCCGCTTTTTCAAGTATTCGGAAAGCCTCAAGAGGCATATTTTTATTTATCAGAATCATTTTATCACCTTTTTAGAAAAACCGCAGCCCATGGACTGCGGTTTTTAGTTTTTAAGGAATCAGATCAATATCGGCAAGGTTTGCCTTGTGGTCGGAAAGAACGTCGAGTCCGTTTTCAAGAAGCTTGCGGTAGCCCTTGAATACGCCGTCCTCCTTCGTGATCATAACAAAGTCGATCGAAGACGTGCCCTTTGCGTTGTAATAAGACTCGGAATTCGTCAGCGCGTTGACCATACCGTTGATGCTCATAAAGTACTTGTAAGATTCAGAGGTATTATTACAGTTGAAGTCGCCCGTGATGATGACGGGGCAGTTGTATTCAGCCTTGAGCGACTGGATCTTCTTGGTCATCTCCTCAGCCTGAACCTTACGCATCTTCTGCTTATTGTCTTCGTTTCCGAAGTCCCAGTGAGTCGAGATAAATGCAAACTTAACGCCCGTCTTGGGATTCGTAAAGACTGCCCAGGACATATTTCGGCACTCTGCGCTTGCGTGGTAGGAGTAAGTCTCGCAACCCTGCGCAAGAACCTCGTATTTCGAAGCATCATAAACGATCGCGGAATAGCTGAAGCCCTTATCCTCGCGGACGGTACCGATCAGCTTATAGTCGCCGAGGTGAGCGGGGAGGTACTTTCTCCACTTTTCGCAAAGCTCCTGAACGCCGACAACGTCGGGCTTATATACGTCAAGGAACGCGCCAAAAACTTCGCTTCGAGCAGAAGTCTCGGTTCCGCCCCACTTTTCGGTGAGGACGTTATATGTAACGATACGAATGTCGCTTCCCGCAGTCATCGGGAAATCGGTTTCCTTAAGAAGAGTACCCTCGCAAAGCTGACCCGAGGTGAGCTCAATGTTTGTGCCGGAAGACATCTTCGATGAGTAAAGCTTTCTTACAGCAGCTTCTGCAGTCTGAAGGCTGCGGCAATCGAAAACAAGCTTGCCCGACTGAAGGGATACGTTATAACACATATTCGCAACGCTGTCCGAGCCCGCGCTTGCGGCGCGGTTTGTGGCACCGACAAGGATCTCGCACTCGGTCTCAGCCTCCTTGTCGCTCTTCATGGGAAGATATATACCCGTTGCGGTTGCAAGTACGTCAACGACCTTCTGAGCTGCAGCTTCGCCCGCGGGGGCATCCTTGCCGTAAACTACAGTATAATTCTGAAGGGGATTGCCGTCAAGAGTGACAGATTCAACGTTATACTTTCCGCGGTAGATCTCATCGGCAAACGCCTCGATGACACAACTGCCGTCATCGCCCTTTGCTATAAGGGGGATGATATTGTCGCGGAAATAGTTGACCGCTTTTTTAAGGCTTGAATCGGTATACGCGGTGATGATGATCTTGTGTCCGCGGACAACAACGGCGTAGTCAAAGTATTTGAGGTCCTTCATAACCTCGGCGGTCTCGTCATAATTGGTGAAGCCGAGAAGGATCTCGTAAGCCTCGGGATCGCGAACGGTGTTCCAGCCGATGAAATCGGTGGTGTTTTTGAAATCAACACCGGTAGCAGATTTGAGCATTTCGGTAAGCTTTTTGGTTAGTTCAAACACCCCATCCGATTCGTCGGGACGAACGATGGTGTAAAGAGGCTTGTTTCCGTCGGTGAGCTTGATGGGCTCGGGCTTTGGGGGCTCGGTTTCGGGAACGGTTGCCTCGGTTGCTTCAACAGTGGTTTCCGCAGGCTTTTCTTCACCGTCGCAGGCGATCATTATGGGGATCATCATAACGAGGGCGAGAATCAGCGCAACAATTATTATTTGCTTTTTCATAATGTAGGTCCTTTCATCAGACGTCAACGTCTTTCATATATTCTCCCGCGTGTTCCGCGATAAAGGTCTTTCGTCCCGCAAGGTTGTTGCCGAGAAGCACGTCGAAGATCTCCTCGGTCGCCGCCGCATCCGCGGGCTTGACGGCGATAAGCCTGCGCGTTGCGGGCTTCATGGTGGTGCGCGACATCATATCCGCCTCGTTTTCACCAAGTCCCTTTGAACGCTGAAGGGTAAACTTTTTGTCGCCGATCTTCCCCAGTATCTCGGTCTTTTCCTTTTCGTCATAAGCGAAATAGGTGTCGTCCTTGGTCGTTATCTCGTAAAGAGGAGTTTCGGCGATGAAGATCTTGCCCTCCTCGATAAGGGTGGGCAGCAGACGGTAGAACATCGTCAGAAGCAGGGTTCTGATCTGGAAACCGTCCTCGTCGGCATCGGTACAGATTATGATCTTCGACCACTTGAGTGCCGAAAGATCGAAATCGCTCATATCGCTGTGCTTCTTTGCCTTTGAATCAAGCTCAACTCCGCAGCCGATGACGCGCAATAGATCGACGATGATCTCGCTTGCGAAGATCTGCTTGTAATCGCTCTTCATACAGTTGAGCGTCTTTCCGCGAACGGGGATGATCGCCTGAAATTCCGCCTCGCGGGCGAGCTTACAGGATGTCAGCGCAGAATCACCCTCAACGATATAAAGCTCGCGTATCGAAGGATCCTTTGAGCGACAGCCGACGAATTTTTCAACTCGATAAGAAACGTCCATCGTTGCCGTCAGCTTCTTCTTTATGTCGATCCTGCTCTTCTCCGCACTTTCGCGGCTTCGTTTGTTGAGAAGCACCTGCGCCGCGATCTTCTCGGCTTCCTGAGGCTTTTCGACAAAATAGGTCGCAAGCTTTTCCTTGAGAACATCGGTCATCGACTCCTGAATGAAGGAGTTCGTGATCGCCTTTTTGGTCTGGTTTTCGTAGGATGCAACCGTTGAATGGCTCGAGATAACGAGCACGAGGCTATCTGCAATATCGGTGAAATTGACCTTGGTTTCGTTCTTGTTGTACTTGCCCGAGTCGCGCAGATATTTATCGATCGCGCTTACGAAAGCCGCGCGCACCGCCTTATCGGGCGAGCCGCCGTGTTCAAGATAGCTCGAATTGTGGTAATATTCCTGAACGCCGATCGCCTGCGTGAAGCAGAAAACGTAGTCGGCTTCAAGCGGATATTCCTGTCTGTCGCCGCGGTCCTTACCGCGTGTCTTTGACTGCCAGAAAACGGGCTCGGTGAGGAATTTGTTCTCAGCGAGCTCGCAAAGATACTCGCGAAGTCCGTCCTCTGCGGAATAGAAATATTCAAAACTTTCAAACTTGCCTTCGTCGTTTTCGATATCGAGAAGGAACTTTACGCCGTAGTTGATCGCCGCCTGACGGTGGAGAACTTCCTTGAAATATTCGGGGGGAATATTTATATCTGTGAAGACTTCAAGGTCGGGGCGCCAATGAATGACTGTTCCGGTTCTTCTGTCGGAGGGGGAAAGCTCGAAGCGTTCAAGATCCGTCACGGGCTCGCCTTTTTCAAATCTGATCGAGCTGACAAACTTTCCGTCAAAGGAATCGACGGTCATAAAAGAGGATGCATACTGCGTAGCGCAGGCGCCGAGACCGTTGGTTCCGAGCGAGGATTTATAGACCGCCTCGTCGGTATTATTATCCATTTTACCGCCCGCAAAAAGCTCGCAGAAAACGAGCTCCCAGTTATATCTGCCCTCTTTTTCATTGTATCCGAGAGGTACACCGCGGCCAAAATCCTCGACCTTCATCGAGTGATCGTTATATGCGGTAACTCTGATCTCGCGGCCGTAACCGGCATTCGATTCATCGATCGCGTTTGCAAGGATCTCAAAAAAGCAATGCTTGCAGCCCTCAATATTATCGGAACCGAAAATAACGCTGGGGCGTTTTCTTACTCTGTCAGCACCTTTGAGAAGGGTTATACTGTCGTTGTTATAAGCCGATGGGTCGTCGGAAAGAGGAACCTTTCTTGGCTCTGCCGGGGCTTTTTTTGACACCGCTTTTGCCTTTTTTTCAGGCTCTGCGGAGGCACTTTTTTTAGTTTTTGTTTCAGTCTTTTTTACTGCCATATTACTATCCTTGTATAATAATTCCTAATATATATTATTATACTACATTTTTGATAATTTTGCAATACCCAAATTCGCCTTTTTAGTTTTATTTACTTAAAACAAATTTTATTAGATTTTCATTTAACTTTGATATTTTTCTAATAAATTAATTTCACCAATCTCTATTATACTTTTATGTTCCAAAAATGTAATTTTAATTTACCCAAAATATAGCTATTTTTTCGCTCAAAATAAATAAAATCATATTGACTTTTTACCCCTGAAATGGTAGAATAATATTAGAAAATCAATCATACGGAGGTAAATATAATGGAAACCATCACAACAGTAAAAATCCGCCTCGTAACTATCGCAGATCTCTACGATTTCGTAGCGGTTGCAGGCAAGTACGACTTTGACATCGAGCTCAAGTCCGGCAGATACACCGTTGACGGCAAGTCTATCATGGGTATGTTCTGCCTCGACCTCAGAGAAGAGCTTGAGCTCACCGCTCACACGAGCCACGACAATCCCTTCTTCAACGAGATCGCAAACTGCATTGTAAAGTAATTGGCGACACATAAAAGCACAGCCGAATCAATCATCGGCTGTGCTGTATTTTTGGCTAAAGCAAAACAAGAACTCCCTTGCGGTCATTTCAACCGCAAGGGAGTTTTTTATTATAGGTCAAGCTTTAATAAAGCTTCGGTATTGCTTTAAGATCAGTCTTCTCTTCTCTTTGCAACAACTGCAGCTCCGAGGCAGATGATAGCGAAGATCGCGCCGCCGGAAATAACCGCACCGCATCCGCTCTTTTCAGGCTGAGGCTCTGTAGTAGTGGGAGCTTCGGTTACAACGGGTGCAGGAGTGGTTTCAGGTTCGGTCTGAGGTTCGGTCTGAGGCTCGGTCTGAGGCTCGGTCTCGGGTTCAGTCACGGGCTCGGTCTCGGGAACGGGATCGGGATCTGCATCGGATGCAGGAGGAGTATACGACTTGTTAGGATCAAAGCCTGCAATGGTAAGAGTGGAGGGCTTGATCAGATCCTGAACGGTCATAAGTGCCAGAGTGAGGGAAGCGGAGTCAGCATTTGCGGTACAAGTCATAAGAGCAGTTTCCTCGTTTGCACACTTGAAGCAGCTGGATGCCATCTCGCCTACGGTAATACACTGGTCGAACTTGTATTCAGCTTCCTTGGAATAAACGGTTCCTACAAGGCCGCTCACACGCTGTTCCTTACCGCCGATACTCTGAATGTTACCGGAGTTCGCACAGTTGAGGAATTCAAACTCGGTGTTACCGTTGCCGGGGTATCCTGCGAGACCACCTGCATGAGGGTAGTTAGCGTCGCCTGTGCTTTCAGCGGTTACATCACCGGTGTTTACACAGTAGATCATCTTGACTCTGCAGTCCTTGCTGGGCCATGTGGTTGCATTTACATAGAAGTCTGCCGCTATTCCCGCTGCCATAATGGTAGCGCCGCTCTTAGCGTATACTTTACCGGTGGTAATAATATTTTCAAATACAGTGTACTGAGCTTCAGCCTCGTCACCTGCCATACCGCCACGAGTAACAACGCTGCAGAAGCCCGCTGCTCTTGCAGTAACCTTTGCGTTTTCAAGGTCGGAGGTTACATTGCCGTTTGCTACGCAGTTAAGATACTGTGTACGGTTAGTCTGACCGACGAATCCGCCGATTCTCGAGGTGGTGGTTCCTGCTACGCTTACGTTGCCGTTTGCAACACAATTCTGAACAGTACCGTTGAAGACGTAACCTGCAACGGAGCCGATTCTGGGCTCACCGTAGCAAACGGTAATGGTAACAGGTACGTTGGATGTACAGTTGAGAAGGTAAACCTTAGCGGGGAAATCAGCAGCATCTCTACCGAGCGAACCGACGATACCGCCGATACCGAAGTTCTTTGCGAGAACGCCTTCGATAGTGATGTCACCCTCAACGGTGAGGTTTGCGATACCTGCCTCAACCGCGCCGGACATTACGTATCCGAAAAGGCCGAGGTGGTTGGTGGTTTCTTCGGTGATCTTGAGGCCGATTACCTTATGGCCGGCACCGTTATAAACGCCGGAGAAGGGTGCAGCAGCCTTGCCGTCCGTCTTGGCATCGTTGATATCCTGGAATCCGATAGGAGTCCATTCCTTGCCGCCGAGGTCGATATCGGCGGTCTGAACGAAGTACTTACCTTCGTATGCGTTGCCTTCGTTTACCGACTTTGCAAGGAATGCGAGGTCCTTTGCGTGTCTGATGCGGTAGGGAGAATCCTGAGTTCCGTCGCCTCTGAGAGCGTAGGAAGCCGAGGTTCCGTCCCATGCTTCAGCGCTTGTCGGGAATACGAAAAGCGAAATGATCATGGTTGTTAGCAGAAGAATTGCTAATGCTTTTTTCATTGTTTTTTCCTTTCAAAATGATTATTTAGCAAATGCCATTACCATTATTGTACTATATTTTCCCGCCTTTGTCAATGTTTTTTTGATAAATATGATATATTTTTTTAACATTTTCCGACAAAACAGCCGTGGCACTTGAATTATCCGAAGTAATATGATATTATATTAATATAAAAAGCCATAAATATATCAGGCAGAAAAGGAGGGAAAAATATGCTGTTTATATCCCCTGTTTTTCTGCTGCTTTTTTTACCGTTGATGCTTGGTATATACACTCTGGTCCCCGCGCGTCTTAAACCGAGTGCCATCTGCATTTTCAGCCTTACGTTCTATGCGTTAGCCAACTTCGGAAATCCCGCGTCGCTGCTCTTTTTATTGCTCTGTGCAATATTCACCTATTGCGCCACCTTTGCGGTGTTCAGCGTCAGAAAGAAATACGTTGTTGCTTTCGTGGTTTGTGTGCTGGTCGGAGTTCTCGCCGTGCTGAGATACCTCGGCGTCTGGGCTGAAGTTTCCGCGGCGGCAAGATATATTCCCATCGGCGCCTCATTCTATCTGCTTGCATGCTTCTCCTGCATTATGGACGTCCGCCGTGGCGATGCTCCGATGCCGAGAAATTTTGCCGACGTGCTCATCTACGTGACCTACTTTCCCGTAATGATCGTTGGTCCCGTCATTAAATACAAAAACTTTGAAAACCTCATTAAACCCGAAAACCTCCGATTTACAGCCGCGGGCGTTGCATCGGGTATCGTCCTCTTCGCGCGCGGATTTATAAAAAGGATTGCAATTGCCGCGCTCCTTGAAGAATCCTATGACGCGATAGTCGATAACCTTCTTCATTATACAGAGGAGCCGATCAGCGTGGGTGTTGCCGTGATCCTCGCGTCAATTCTTCTTGTGTCGGTTTATTATGCATTTTCCGGCTATTCGGATATGGGCCGCGGAATATCTGCAATGCTCGGCATCCCGCTTGCCCCGGATTTCGGCTCTTGCATACTCTCCCTCACCCCTGCTGATTACTCAAGCAACTTTCTCTCCAGCCTCAGTTTGTGGATAAGCGACTATATCCGCAAGCCGCTTTCCTCTCTCTGCTCACTCGAAAAGAAAAGCGGAAAAGTGCAAAAGATCTGGAGCACTGTAATATCGCTTTTCTGCACGCTTGTTTTGCTTTTGTGGTTCAAGATAGGTATCAGCGTTCTGCCCGCGATCGCGATCCTTCTCATACCTACCCTGCTTGACGGTCTGTTCGGTGTCAACAAAGCCCTTCGGGAGAGAAAAAGGCTGAGACCGCTAGGCTGGATATTCACATTTTCCTTCGTCACTCTTTTCTGGATGCTCATCAAAACGCGTGACCTTTCGAGCCTTGAGATCATATTCGGAAATATGACTTTCTTCAAGCCGTTGCAGTCGTTCCTATTGAACAGTACGCTTTTGAACCTTGAGATCGTGATCGTGCTTGTAATCATGGCTATCGTCCAGCTCCCCGTTATTTTCGGTGTCGCATCGCGCAGACATCAGTCACCGTTCGTAAAGAACAGCGCGTTTCTCTGGATATGGTCGCTGTTGATCCTTGCGATATTCGTTTTGTGCATCTACTACTATCTCCCGCAATTCCCCGCGCTCGCAACTATGCCCTTCCGCGATATTATTTTCTAAATCCAAGAAAGGAGGTTCCCATGAACACGCAAGATTTTGAAGTCCACGAAGCCGTTGACAACGAATTGAACACGGGATCGGATTGCCATATTGAAGCCGTTTTGCTTGCAAACAAACATTCAAGAGCACTCGGCGTAATAATAATCGTTCTGTTTGTAGGAATACTTCTTTCATTCCTGCTCAACTTCGGCATTTCGGCATTCCTTGAAACAAACGACCTTGTTGACAGCTATTTTGACGGCGAGGAGCACGATAACATAGTTCTTTCAAAATTCGCCGATGCATTCTACCTTTCAAACCCGATCAGAAAGACCATCACAAAAGTTGACTATTACCTTTTCGGCAGAATACCCACAAACGAGGTGCTTCTGGGCGACGACAAATTCCTCTTCCCAACTTATGACAAAGCAAACAATTACAATTACGTTGCCGATTATTACGGTGAGTTGGAGCCCGAAGCTGCCAAGCTTACGCTTTATTATCAAGGCCTTCGCAATATAACAGAAGCATACGAAAAGCTTGGCGTTTCCTGCTATTTCGCAGTAATACCAAATGCACAAACCGTTTATTCCGAAAAGATGCCCGAATTTATGGGTGAGCCGAGTGAATACACAAGACTCAGAACTGTCAGCGAATATTTCGGCAAGCGCGGAGTCAACAATTACCTTGATCTGTCGGATCATCTTATCAGCTCAAAAAAATACGGCGAGCTCTATAACAACACAGAGGACTCACTCAACAGCCGCGGCGCATACTATGCATATCTTGCCGTGCTCGAAATGCTCCCGCCCGAAGTAAAAAGAACGATAACCCCCGTCACGCTGAACGACGACGACCTTGTTCAGCATTCATCGACAGGAAAGATCCTTGCCCGCGCCGCATCGCTTGAAAACGTCATTAAAAACAAGACAGTTTCGCTCTCGACCGACTTTGTGCAGAAGTATCAGATCCTTCTCAGCTACGACAAATACGATATGGCATTTGCAAAAATGCAATACAGAGATGATCTTCCCTCCCTCCCCCGAATAGAATTTTCCTTCTCAAGCGATTGGGATCGAATCATCATGATCGATTATCTCTCCAACACCTTCGGAACCGCCATCTATCGCAACTCTCTTGATTTTGACGCAGGCGTGATCAAAGAAACGTACCCCACCATTCACGTAATATTCCTTAATGAAAGAAATATCTATAAACTTGCCGACGGAAGCCTCCTTCCGTGACAGTAGAGCTATAAAAGTCTAAAGGAAAGTAATAAATAGTCGAAAGCCTCGGTAAGCTACGATCTTGCCGAGGCTGTTCTATATATCAAAGATAGAAAAATTCCCGTAATAGGCGAATATGGTTCTATCTTTGCGTTATTGAATTTGTTTGAGTTATATGATAAAATATATACACAGCAGAGCTCGCTGAATAATCGTTTAGGAGATAGTTATGGGACTTTATCTTTCTGAAAACATTAAGAAAAACAGACGTGAAAGCAATCTTTCACAAGAGGCGTTTGCTGAGCGACTCGGCGTAAGTTTTCAAACCATAAGCAAATGGGAACGCGGAGAATGCTATCCGGATATTGAAATGCTGCCCAAAATCGCAAACTTTTTCGGCATTACAATAGATGCATTAATGGGAGCCGACCAGTATCAAGAAAAAGAATATGTCGATTCTCTGCAAGAAGAACTGCGCAAATGCGATATAATGCGCGATGAAGCTGCTTTGGTAAAAAAAGCCGAGGAAGGATTACGCAAATACCCGAACAACCATTTGATTATGGCATGGATAGTATACGGAGCACAGAATATTAACCCCAAAAGAAGTATAGAGCTCGGTGAGTATCTTATGTCAAATTGCCGCAACCAGCACATTTTGAATTGGGCAAGAGCAGAGCTTTGTTATGCCTATTATAAAGCCGGTCGGCAGAACGACGGAATCGAGTCGGCAAGCCGTTTGCCTACAATGGCACAGACGCGCCAAGCGGTTTTATCGGATCTTCTGACGGGAGAGGAGCAGTTGTCGCACATTTTGGAAACGGACACGGCGAAGGCTTGCTACCGTTTCAAAACCTCAATATTGAAACTACTCGACCATTATACTTCACAAGAGCAGATTGAGCTTTTGAAAAAAAGCAATGCGTTTTATGATGTTGTATATGAATGTGAAGATAACGTATCCGCTCTGAAAGAAAAAGCAGACACATATATAAAAATTGCAGAAATCTATATGAACCTCGAAAATGCGGACGAAGCACGCCTTTATGTCGAAAAAGCTTTGATATGTGCGGAAAAGCACGATGCAATTCCTTACGGTACACCGTGTAAATCTATTTTGAGTGGTTGCAAAAAGTATGGATATAGTGTTGCACAATCAGGGAAATTGGCACATCCATACGGTAAACTCAAAGAAGCAATCATTGCTTCATTAAAGGCAAATCCGATTTTTGGTGATATAGTATCAAAGATCGAATAATATAACCATCAGCCTCCGACAAGCAAACATTTGTCGGAGGCTGATGATTTTTACTTGACAATCACCATATAATATGTTATAATATAGAACAGATGTTCTTTGTAGGAGAAACAAATGAAAAAAGATATTATGACAGAAAGGGCGGCGCGGGCTTTTCGGAACTACGCGAGGCTGGGGCTTGTGGGCTCGCGGTCGGCTATTGATACCGTCTGCAAAATACGCGGCATTTGCAGCGACTCCACCGCGCTTGATATGCTTGCCGTTTTCGACACCCTACGTCTGCTCGAATTACTCGGCGACGTGATCGCCATTCGCGCCGTGCGCGATATATATTTTGCGACCGCAGGATCCAAGCCGCATTCAAATGAAATAACGCTTCGCATCCGCAGGCTTGCCGACGAGCTGCATTGCGATGACAGAACAGTCTACCGCAGGCTAAAAAAGGCGCGCGATATGTGGGAATATCTCCGCGCGCGCGAAAAAAAGCAGACTGCGGGGAAACGCAGTCTGCTTACTAAACTTATTACTTGATCTTCTCCGTCATTCGTTCGATATCGTGGTCATCGCCCACGATCGAAACGATCTCACCCGCATTGAATTCGCGCGTGGGAGAAGGCGAAACGTCAAGTCTGCCGTCGCAGTATCTGACGGCGATCACGTTCACGCCAAAAGTTTTACGAAGATTGAGAGTGATGAGATCCTTGCCGACCCAGGACTCGGGGACCGCCATCTCAACGACCTTGTAGCCCTTGAACTGCACAAAATCCGTGATCGTGGAATGCGAGAGCCTGAATGCAAGGCGTTCGCCCATATCGTGCTCGGGGTAGGTGATCTGATCCGCGCCAATGTGCTCGAGCACCTTTCTGTGCCCGTCGTTGACCGCGCGGGAGATGACGTACTTCACGCCGAGCTCCTTGAGCTGAATGGTCACAAGGATGATATCGCTGATATTCTCGGTCATACAAACGACAGCGCAATCGTAATCCGCAACGCCCGATGCCTTGAGAAGATTCATATTGGTCGCGTCGCCGATGACGGCATTCGTCACGTGATCGGCAATAAGAGTGACTTTTTCGGGATCGGTATCAATAACCATTACCTGCTTGCCTGCATCAACAAGCGCATTCGCCAGCGAAGTGCCGAATTTTCCAAGTCCTATAATACAAAAGCTGTTCATTTTTATTTTCCTATCCTATCAAAATATTGGTGTCGGGATAACTTATCGAAGAGCCGCCTTCTGCCGTTTTACCAAGAAGCGAGAAGGTAACGGTCAAAATTCCGACACGGCCGAAATACATCATAAATATTATTACTACCAAAGCAGTTGGCGGAAGCAAAGGTGTCAATCCTGCTGTCAGACCTACGGTCGCTCCCGCAGATACGATCTCATAAAGTATATCAATACCTTCAACGTCCATATTGCCGCACGCAACGGTACAGATCATTGTAGCCACAACGGTCAGTATCAACTGAATGACAACAAGCGCAAGCGCACGCATCACCGATTCAAAGGGAATACGGCGACGCATCAAATTGATCTCGTTTCTGCCAACGGCAACAGAATATGCGGCAAGCATGATAACACCAATCGTTGCGATCTTGACGCCGCCTGCGGTAGATGCGGAGGCACCGCCCGAGAACATCCAGAAAATACCGAACAGCTTCGTTCCTTCATTCAGTGCGGCGTTATTTACCGCAGCAAATCCCGCAGTTCGCCAAGTCACCGACTGGAAGAAGGAATTGAGTATCTTTGCCCCGAAGCCCATCTCTCCAATGGTTTCGGGATTGTTCCATTCAAGCAAAGCAACAACAACAGCTCCGCCGACCACATATATCGCGGTGAGTATAAGAACGAATTTCGTATACACGCTGAACTTCTGGCGTCTCTTGTGCCCGATAAATTCATTCCACACAGGGAAACCAATACCGCCGAGAAGTATCAACATCATCAAAGTAACGGTCACAAGCGGATCCTTTGCATAAGCACCAACCGAATCCCCGTTTCCAAGGATATCAAACCCGGCATTGCAAAACGCAGAGATCGAATGAAATACGCCGTAACCAAGCCCCTTGGCGAAGCCGAATTCGGGTATGAAACGCAAGGAAAGCAGAAGCGCGCCGGAGCCCTCGATGCACAAAGTGCCGAGCAGTATTCGCTTGACCAGCATGTTAATGCCGCCAAAATCGTTGATACCGTATGAAGCCGCAACAAGCACACGGTCGCGCGGCGAAAGACTGCGGCGGATTATGACGGAGAGCAATACCGCCATAGTCATAAATCCGAGTCCGCCGACCTGTATGAGCGTGATTATGACTATCTTGCCGAACATACTCCAGTAAAGACCGGTTTCAACCACGACAAGTCCCGTAACGCAGGTCGCGCTGACGGCGGTGAACATAGCGGTCAGCGGTGAGGTGAACTCGCCGGACGCACTCGAGATCGGAAGCATAAGCAGCAGCGTACCGATCATAATTATCACAAGGAATCCAAGTGCCATAACCGTGGTCGTGCTCATCGGCCTGCGGTGCTTTTTCTTTTTATTTAAATCAGTAGTCATTATCCGTTAATCTTGAGCCATTCGATGCAACGAGCGATCTCCGCAGGACCGTCGGGCTCCTGTCCCTCGCTTTCAACGATCATATAAAGTCCGAGCTTCTTGGCAGTAGCAACTACCTCCGCAAGAGGAGCCGCGCCGAGACCGAGCGACTTGCCCTTGCCCTCGGGAGTGCCGTCCTTGAGGTGGATCAGCGACATTCTGTGCGCGTATTTTTCAAGAACCTTTGCGGGATCCTCGTTTGCAACAAATGCCCAGTATGTATCAATTTCGAAATTCACCTTTGTTTCCGCCGCAAGCACGTCATGCGTGCGGACACCGAAATCGTTCACGATAAACTCGCGCGAGTGGTTGTGATAAGCAAGCTCAATGCCCTCTGCTGCAAGCTTGGGAGCCATAAAATTCAGGAACTCAACGAAATCCTTGAGCTTTTCGGGAGTGGAAAGATCTGCGCCGGGGATGGTGTAGTGCTTGTTGCCGATCTCCTTGTGGAAACGCAGAGTGTTCTCATAATCGTTGGCAAGATCTGCCCAGGGGGAGTGAGTGCCGCAGATGCGAATGCCCGCCGCATCCATCGCGCGGTTGACTTCTTCCGCGCTTCTGCCGAAGAATCCCGCAAATTCGATCGAAGCATAGCCGATTCGAGCGGCTGCCGCAACTGCTTCTTCAAAATTCTCCTTTGCAAGATCGCGAATGCTGTAAAGCTGAATACCGTAATCCATCATAAACCTCCGTAAAGGTGATTTTTATTTATTATAGCACTATTATTCTCAAAAGTCAATGATTTTCGGCTTCATCATTGACAAAAGGTAGGCTTTGTGATAAAATTAAGGCAACAAATTGAAGGAGTTTTCAAAATGAAAAACAAACTCTCGGGACGCTTCTGGCTCGCGCTTGTCCTTTTCGGGCTTATGGGACAGATTGCGTGGGTCGTTGAGAATATGTATCTCAACGTCTTTATCTACAAAATGTTCAATGCCTCCGCCGAGGACATCTCGCTGATGGTCGCCGCAAGCGCGATAGCGGCAACGCTGACGACAGTCTTCATCGGCGCGCTCTCCGACCGCATCGGCAAGCGCAAGGTCTTTATCTGCGGCGGTTACATCCTTTGGGGTCTATCCATATACTACTTCGCGCTCCTGAAGCTCGACTATATCGAATCTATTTTCCCCGCAGTCACAAGTGCGGCGGCTCTCGGTGTGACGCTGACTATAACGCTCGATTGCATAATGACCTTCTTCGGCTCCTCGGCAAACGACGCGGCATACAACGCGTGGCTGACCGACTCGACAGATTCGAGCAACCGCGGCGCAGTTGAGGGAATTAATTCGATGATGCCGCTCGTCGCCATCCTCGTCGTTTTCGGCAGCTTTATGTCGCTTGATCTCGGTGATCCGCAGAGTTGGAGCAAGATATTTATAATCATCGGTGCAGCTACGCTTGCAATCGGCATCCTCGGTTTATTCATCATTGATGACCATTGCCCCGCTCCGTCCGAAACGGGTTATTTGAAAAACGTATTCTACGGCTTTATGCCCTCAACTGTAAAGAGTAATCCCGCATTTTACTTCTACCTCGCGGCATTCGTGATCTTTAATATCTCGATCCAGATCTTTATGCCCTACCTTATTATATATTATGAGGTCTCACTCGGTATGGCGGATTACGTCCTCGTAATGGCTCCCGCGATCATTCTTGCATCGGTAGCAACCGCTTTTTGGGGCAAGGTCTACGACAAGAAGGGCTTTGGATTCTCCTCCACCTTCTCGCTTGCGTGGCTCGCAGTTGGATACGTTATTCTCTTCATCTTCAAGCCCAAGCTCCCCGTTTTCATCGGCTCGCTGCTTATGATGTGCGGCTACCTTTCGGGAATGGCAGTCTTCGGCGCAAAGATCCGCGACCTCACCCCCGAGGATAAAGCGGGCAGACTGCAGGGTGTGCGTATCTTCTCGCAGGTACTTCTACCCGGCATCATCGGTCCCTTTATCGGAAAAACAGTCCTTGCAAATGCAGAAAAGATCATCAATAACGACGGCACGGAATCCTTCGTTCCCAACGAAAACATCTTCCTCGCCGCGCTTGTTCCGATTGCGATCCTTGCGATACTTCTCCTTGTCGCATCCAAATATTTCAACAAGCCGCGACTCTGCAAAGATCTGAAAACTCCCTTCGAGGATGACACCTCGAGCGATTGGACCGAATATCCCCGTCCGCAGATGAAGCGCGACTCCTATATGTCGCTTTGCGGGGAGTGGGAGCTTTCGGTCATAAGCGGTGAGGAGATTGATCTCGGCAAGATCAAGGTTCCCTTCCCGCCCGAATCACGAATTTCGGGCATTGAACGCGAAAAAAAGAACTACGAAGTCTACAAATACACAAAAAAATTCACTCTGCCCGAGGAAATGAAGGGCAAGCGCATAATTATCCACTTTGGCGCAGTCGATCAGATCTTTATGCTAAAGATCGGCGAGCACAATCTCGACATCCTCGCGGGCGGCTATCTTCCCGTTGAATTTGACATCACCCATTATCTGACCGAGGGTGAGAATACGATTCAAGTTGACGCGATCGACGATCTCGATACCGACCTTGCCTACGGCAAGCAATGCAAGAACCGCGGCGGAATGTGGTACACTCCCATCAGCGGCATTTGGCAGGCGGTATGGCTCGAGGCTGTTCCCGAAAATTATATCAAGCATATTAAAATGACGTCCTCTCTTGATTCGGTCAAAATCAAGATCAAGGGCGGCGCGGATGAAAAGATCATCACCCTCAAAGACGGCAAACAATACCGTTTCGAAGGAAATGAATTTGAATTAAGAGTTGATGCCCCCCATCTCTGGACTCCCGAGGATCCGTATCTTTATGAATTCACTCTTGAATCGGGCGAGGACAAGATCGAATCCTATTTCGCGCTCCGCACGGTCGGCACGGCAAAGATCGGCGGCAAGTCCTTCATAACCCTCAACGAAAAGCCCTACTTCTTCCACGGCTTGCTCAACCAGGGCTATTACAGCGACGGAATTTATACCCCGGCAACACCCGATGGATATAAGTATGATATACTGAAAATGAAGGAACTCGGCTTCAATATGCTCCGCAAGCACATCAAGATCGAGCCTGAGCTCTTCTACTACTACTGCGACAAATACGGCATGATCGTCTTTCAGGATATGGTCAACAGCGGCAAATACAACTTCCTTATCGACACCGCGCTGCCCACGATCGGTCTGAAAAAAGGCATCACGCACCGCGCAAGCGATATCCGCCGCGCCACCTTTGAGGCAGAAAGCGCAATGACTGTCAAACTCCTTTACAACCACCCCTCGGTCGTTTATTACACGATCTTCAACGAGGGTTGGGGGCAGTTTGACGCCGACAAAAACTACCGCCGACTCAAGGCACTCGATCCGAGCAGAATCTGGGATGCGACTTCGGGTTGGTTTATCGAAAAGGAAAGCGACGTCACGAGCGATCACGTATATTTCAAGAAGCTCGATCTGAAAAACGACCCCGACCGCCCGATGGTGCTCTCCGAATTCGGCGGATATTCCTGCAAGATCGAGGGACATTCCTTCAACCTCGACAAGACCTACGGCTACAGTTTCTTTAAGGACACCGAGTCCTTTGGGAAAGCGCTCAAAGATCTCTATATGAATGAGGTCATCCCCATGATCGACCGCGGCCTCTGCGCCACCGTCTACACCCAGGTCAGCGACGTCGAGGACGAAACCAACGGACTTGTCACCTACGACAGACAGGTCGTTAAGGTCAACAAGGCTGATATGCTTGAAATTTCAAAGACGATCGAGGACAAATTCTACTCTCAGTTTTAATATAGAAATAAAACCGTCAGGCAAACGCCTGACGGTTTTATTATGTAGATTAAAGAAAGCTTGCAACAAGAAGCCAGCTCTTGCGGTCGAGGTTATTCAGATTCTCGATCTCGTAACGGTTATCGTTCGAGTCGCGGATGATAACGCGGTCGCCGGGGTAGGTCTTCATATCGCTGTGACGGTTGCGGATACGGAAGGACGCGGGGCCGTGGTCGGTCTCGACGGTCATCTTGAGCATTCCCGTCTTATCGTTGCACTCGGTGATCTTCGTGATCTTCGGGATGCGGTAGTAATCGTAGAAGCAAGCCTTAATCGCCGCCGCGCTGTCGGGAGTGATGTCGTCGAGCGATCTGATCATTGCGATCTCGTGCTCGTCCTTGTCGAGCAGGGAGATATAGTTGAACTTATCCGAGATCGGGAAGAGTCGACGGAGCTCAACGTTCTCGTAAACTGTGCCGTCGCCGAGAGTGAGCTGAACGTAGTAAACGTCGGTCATCTCGATCTTTGCGGTCTTATCAAGATATTTAAGTGCCATTGCTGTTCCCTCCTCATTCAAAGTTGTCAGCCTTCTTGGCTTCCTTGACCTTTTCGGACATCGACTGGATCTCTACAAGGCGGTAATACTTACCCTTGAGGGCAAGGAGCTCCTCGGGAGAACCGCACTCGATGATCTCACCCTTATCAACAACAACGATCTTGTTCGCCTTCGAAAGTGTCGAAAGTCTGTGCGCGATCATGATGGTCGTTCTGCCCGCGATAAGTCTCTCGATAGCTTCCTGGATCAGGTGCTCGGTCTCGGAGTCAACCGAAGCGGTCGCCTCGTCGAATACGAGGATCGAGGGATTTTTGAGCATTGCACGCGCGATGGAAACTCTCTGACGCTCACCGCCCGAAAGACCTACGCCGCGCTCGCCGAGGACTGCATCGTAGCCGTCGGGCTGACGGACGATGAACTCATGCGCGTTTGCGATATCTGCCGCCTCGAGGACCTTCTCAACGGGGCAGTTGGGACAGCCGTAAGCAATGTTATTGAAAATGGTGTCGTGGAACATCAGGGGCTCCTGCTGAACGAAGCCGATCTGTCCGCGGAAGTGCGACATATCAATATCGCGGATATTGATGTCATCAACAAGGATCTCGCCGTCATAATGATCGTAATAACGGAGGAGAAGGTTGATAAGCGTCGATTTACCCGAACCGGTGGTACCAACGATACCAACGATGTCGCCGGGATTGATAACGAGGTTGATGTTCTTCAGCGTCTTCTTGGTACGGTCGAAGGAGAAGTTTACGTTCTTGAACTCGATCTTACCCTTGAACTCGGTCATATTCTTGCCTTCACCGAAGTTGTGCTCGGGCTCGGCGTCAAGAATATCAAGAATTCTCTCTGCGGATGCAAGGAAGTGCTGGAAGGAGTCGTTGAGGTTTGCAAAGAAGTTTACGGGCTCGTAGAACATCGAGGCGTAGTTGATGAAGAGAACGAGAAGACCAACGGTGAGTCCGTTCTCAACGCCCGAGATCTGATGCTCTATAACCATACTGCCGCCGAACGCCCAGATAACGACCGAACCAAGACCGATGAAGGTACCGACGATCGCGGGGAAAGCGTGGAGTATCTTTGCGGCGGATGTGTCGGTTCTGTACCACTCCTCGTTCTTCTCTTTGAAGCGTTCGGTGGTGTTCTTTTCGTTTGTGAAGGACTTTACGACACGGATGCCGGGGATGGTGTCTGTAAGTATAGAGGAAACGGCTGTCCATCTTCTCCAGATTCGGAGATAGAAGGGACGGATCTTCTTACCGAAGATACGCGAGCCGATAACAACAAGCGGAACGGGAATAAGCGAAAGAAGCGTCAGCTTGGGGTTCATTACCATCATAACGATAACGATACCAACCATCTTGAAGAACTGAACGACAACTTCCTGCGTGATACGAAGCATAAAGGACTGGATGGTCGAGCTGTCGCCCGAGATACGGTTGATGACCGCACCGGTCGAGGTCTTGTCATAGAATCGCATCGGCAGGTACTGCGCCTTTTCGTAAACGTCGTTACGAAGATTTGAAACGATCCTGTCGCCAACAAGACGCAATACGTATCCTCGCGTACCGCTTATGACGTGACTTATGATCTGCAAAGCAATAAGGGTTACAACGACCTGCATAAGCATTGCTATGTCGTTGTTTGGCAGGATCTCATCGATCAAGGACTTGGTCAGCATCGACGGAATGAGAGCCAATGCCGTTGCAATGATCGAAAGAAATACCGAAATGACCAGCTTCGGCCACTCGGGAAGTATGTACTTGCCGAGTTTGGTAATGAGCTTGCCCTTGCTTGCGCAGTTAAGGCATTCCGCACCGGGGGAAGCAAGTGTACGTCCGCACTTCGGGCAGACGGAAAGCTGCTTTTCGTAGATCGCCTTCATGCATTCGGTCGCTTCCTCGATGTCATCACCCTTGACAACAGAGTTGATGAAGGTGGAAGCACCCTCGCAAAGCGTATTTACGCTGAAGGTATAGCGGAATATTTTTTCTTCAAGACCGTTTTTAAGCTCAAGGCAGAGCATTGCGTTTCCGTACATACGGCGGGTATGAGTCTTCTCGATATCCGCAATACGGATGGTTTTTCCTGCGTGATGAGTGTTGAACTCATGCGTGGTGACTTCAATGTCGCTTACAAGCAACACACTTCGGCAATAGTTTGAAAGGATCGAAATATCGCCAACGATTGCAAAGATCCAGGGATGCCCCGGAGTCTCCCTTCCCTTAAGTTCTGCAATTTCTTCTTCGGTCAGAAGGGAGTTGACAAGGAGTTTGTCCATCATAAATTTTACGGCGGAATGTGTGGCACTAACATTCTCAGCCGGCGGGAGGCCGTTTCGCAACAAAGATGAAAATGATAAAAAAGATATGCTGACGGCGGGTTGACATAGAACGGTTTTTGAAGTTGCTTTATTTTACCACCCATTTGCCGATTTGTCAACCCATTTACGAATTTTTTTGACAAAATTATTAACTTTTTTCTGCAAGAGAAAAAATCCGCCCGCGGGCGGATTTTTACCTATTAATTAATTTTGCATTTTGCATTTTGCGCTTTGCATTTTTACTGTCTGTAATCCTTGAGGAAATCCCCAATATCCCTGATCGCCTGCGCCATTCTCTCTGCATCGGGGAGCATAACAATTCGGAAGTGGTCGGGAGTCGTCCAGTCAAAGCCGCTTCCGGGAACGATGAGGATGTGCTTTTGATGAAGCAGATCGAACGCGAATTTCTTATCCGAAGATATGTTGAACTTCTTGATATCAAGCTTCGGGAAGACGTAGAACGCCGCGTTGTTCTTTACGCAAGAGATACCTTCTATCTTTGCAAGCTCACGCATGGTTGCCGCACTCTGCTCGTAAAGTCTGCCGCCGGGGCGCATCATTGCCTTGGTGCTCTCGGTGTCCTTGAGCGCCGCGGGGATGGCAAGCTGGGGCAGAGTTGTCGAGCAAAGACGCATTGCCGCAAGCTGGAAGATTCCTTCCATATAGTCCTGCGCCCAGTCCTTTCTGCCGGAAAAGATCATCCATGCACAGCGGAAGCCGCAGATAACGTGCGATTTTGAAAGACCGTTGAAGGTAACGGTAAAGAGGTCGGGAGCAAGCGACGCGGGCGAAATGTGCTCAACGCCGTCAAGCAAAAGCCTGTCGTAGATCTCGTCCGAGAAGATAACAAGGTCGTTCTCACGCGCGATCTTGACCATCTCCTCAAGCACCTCGCGGGGATAGACAGCTCCCGTGGGGTTATTGGGATTGATGATGACCATTCCGCGCGTGCGCGAATTGATCTTCGAGCGGAGATCGTTGAGATCGGGATACCAATGTTTTTCCTCGTCACAGCGATAAAAGACGGGCTTGCCGCCTGCAAGGTATGCGGAATTGCTCCAAAGCGAGTAGCTCGGCGCGGGCATAAGAAGCTCGTCGCCGTCGTTGAGGAAGACGTTGAGCGCCATCGTAACGAGCTCGCTGACTCCGTTTCCGATATATATATCGTCGGGCGAAATGCCGACAAGTCCTTTTCCGAGATGATATTCATATATCGCCTGTCTCGCCTCGGGCATACCCTTGGGGTCACAGTAGGCGACGGCGTTATCGAGTCCCGCAAGCATAGCCTCGCGGATGCTATCCGGAAGCGTGAAGCCAAAAGTCGCGGGATTTCCCGTATTAAGTCTGAGGACATCAATGCCCTCTTTGATCATCTTTTGAGATTCAACGTAAAGAGGCCCACGGATATCCGAATGAACATGATCCATTTTGTGTGCGCGATTGATCATTTTCTTTCTCCTTTGCCTGTTGGGTAAATAAAATAATTACTTTATATTTTATCACTAATCTATGCAGTTGTCAAGTTTTTTCGTTGAATTTCTTTCAGATGTGATATATTGGATGATTATCACGCATAATCCAATAATGCGATCACCCCAACATAACGTCAAGCAACATCATCGTAGCAAAGCCGAGGACGATGCCCATTGTTGCGAAATACGGTTGTGTTTCCTGATTCTTCTGGCATTCGGGGATGAGCTCGTGCACTGCGACCAATATCATCGCTCCTGCGGCGAATGCGAGGGCGTATGGCAGGATCGTTTCCACGTAGACCACCAAAAGTGCGCCGAGGACGCCCGCGATCGGTTCCACCATCCCCGACGCTTGACCGTAAAGGAAGCTCTTCTTCGCCGAGAATCCTTCCCTTCTCAGCGGCAATGACACCGCCGCGCCCTCGGGGAAATTCTGCAATCCGATGCCGATGGCTATGGTGATCGCGCCCATAAGGCTTTCGGTGCTCCACATTCCGTTTTTGAGAACGCCAAACGCCACTCCGACCGCGAGCCCTTCGGGTATATTATGAAGTGTGATCGACAAGATCAGCATCATTATTCTGCGGAAGCGTTTATTCGGGCTGCCCTGTGAGCTATCCACAGTTTTCTGTGTCAGCGAAACTACTTTATCGCTCCCCCACATAAACAGAGCGCCGAACAAAAAGCCGACTGTTACGACAAAATACGCGGGAATCGCCAAGCTTTCCTCCGCGCGTTCTATTGCAGGTTGCAAAAGCGACCAGAAGCTCGCGGCTATCATAACGCCGGATGCAAATCCGAGCATCAAATTCATAACCTTTGGATTCGGGGATCTGAAAAGCACCACAGTAGCCGCGCCGAGCGCCGTCACAAACCACGTCCCGAGCGTTGCAAGCAGTGCCATTAATACTACGTAATTCATTTTACACCTCCAATATCCATTATATTTTTTGTCGATATTGGGTGTGTATGGTTTCGTGAATAAAAAGGTGAAGGAGCGAAGGGGCTGGCTCATTAAGATATATTTTGCAAATAGTAGTATAAACAGTATCATTAATTAATTCCTTGGTGAAATTCGCAATAGAATGAAGTTGCGCGCTCTCCTTTCACCGCTTCCGCGGTCCCCCTTCCTCTCGGAGGAAGGCTAAGGGTGCGTGCAATCCACATCGTTTTTACAGCGGATTTTGTTCAAAGTAATAATTTTGCATACCAAAAAGGAATATTTTATTTGAATCAATTTGCACTCGTAATAGAGTTCTTGCAAACTTTTTCAATAAAATATTCCTTTTTACTATTTAAG
>JAZQJB010000082.1:0-40820 GCA_045541375.1 Eubacteriales bacterium
TCCCCAGGGGGAACCTGTGACCGGTATTGTTTTTGAAAATTGTAGATAATGCATAATAATAAAGCCGCCCACCCGTGAAAAGGGATGGGCGGGCGAATTTATTTCATAAGAAGATACATTCCGATATTGGATTTTGCGGGGTCTTCGGGGACAGTGATAAATGAGGAATCAACGAGGTCGTGGATGCACATCATTCTGATCTTATACATTTCGGTGCGGACATAGTAGCCGAAAGTATCGTGAAGCGTCTTGTGGCTGTACTTCTTGAGTATTTCTTCGATGCTCTTGTTTGCTTCGATGAAGCTTGCAAGCAAGGCTTCGAAATTCTTGTGAGAGGAAAGCATCTCGCGGATCTTCTTGTGTATTTCTTTTGTAAGGACAAGAATATTGGGAATGATATTGCCGTCTTCATCAACGTATCCGTATCTGCCTTTGAACACACTCCAGATTTCCTTTTCGGCATCGTTAAGCGAGTCGAACTTGCGCTTGTTTTTGAAAATATTGCCAAACAAGAGAGTTTCGCTGTATCCGGGATCATACCACTTGAATCCGTAACCGCCGGGAATATACTGCCAGTACATAGTCTCAGGACTACCCGCGCCGTTCTGACTCATACCAAGATACTCGGGCATCTCCCATGCCTCGTATCCTACGAATCCCCAGCTTTCACCGTTTGCACGGGTCTTGGGCTTGTAACTGCTCAGATCGGCAAAGGACTTCTTGATGCAATAGTCGACCGCATCGGGGATAAGCCACCATTTGATCTCATTGTCGGTGATGTGATCAGCAGCGATGCCGAGGGCGCGGATGGCGGGAAGGTTGTCCTCAATAATCTCGGAGAGCAGACGGCTTCTTTCCTTCGATCCGCGGCGGAGCGCGTTATATACCGCCTCGCGGCATTCCTTGTCGAGGATAAAGAAGTTGGTGACGTATTTGTCGCCTTCCTTTTCGAGCAAGGTCGCCTTGCAGAGTCTCTCCACCTCTTCTTCCATATAGGGAAGCGCGACTCCGAGCTCGACCGAAAGCTCTTCGAGAGTAGACGGGTTATTGCTTGCCTGAAGCAAAATATTGTTGGGAATCTTGCGGTCAACGGCAGACCAAGGGAGTCCGCTCGGCTGGGAACCGCTCGAAGTGAAGAATACCTCTTCGGGCTTATAACTTTTCTTTCCAAATTCGCGTGCCATATTCATACCTTCTTTCAAAATTTTTCTTGCGCGGTAGAGTCTTTGCTTGACCGCACTTTCGGGTAGGGAGAGGGTTGCGGCAATGTCACGGATGCTTCGGTCCTCAAGATAAAAGGCTGTGACGATATTTCGGTATTCACCCGAAATGAAAGCCAGCTCGCGGCGCAACAGATTCATTTCTTCCGCGTGTATCATCTCGCCGAGAATATCGTCGCTCTCGTCCGCAATCTCAAAGTCAGCGATATCGGAACCGGTTACCGAATCGTTCACCTTGTGTTTGCGAGCCGCCCATCTTGAATAACGGTTTCGCGCGATCTGCCAGACCCAGCCGGAAAAAGATTCGGGGATAGCACCGCCGTTTATCGCGGTGAGTATGTTCAGCGCGATTTCCTGCGTAAGATCCTCTGCCTCGTAGCTGTCGCCCGTCTTTTTCAGACAGAAATAATAGAGCTGTTCCATGTAATTCTCCGCGAAATCCTTCATCAGAAGTTCGCGCATTCCGTTTGAGTTTGCCATTGTCTCTCTCCTCCTTTCGCTCATATAGTGTCGGGGGTATGAAAAAGGTAACGAAATTTTTTGGAAAGTTTTTAAGGTATTTTATTTCTTTTCAATAGGTATCCAAATCTCAATAGTCCTGTCGGGATAGCCGCCGACGAGTCCCCAATGGTAAACGGCAATCTCGGGGGCGTTGATCATTTGGTACTCATTATTCGATAACCATTCTGCGGCGATCTGTTTGCGGATCTCGAAATATTCGGGGATCGGCATTCTCTGTTTTTCGGTTTCGAAAACTGCATAGGTAGTCTCGGGAATGACGATCTTTTCAAATCCGAATTTATCCATAAAATCTATACCTGTCACAGCGCTGTTATATAAGTTGTCAAACTCATATTTGTCCCCCGTAGCAGAAATATAGAAATCATATCCATCGTCATCCATATTGGTAAGGACACAATATTCGGAAAGCTTGTCGTTGGTTATCCCTTTTAGCATCCATTGATGCGCTCTTGTGGAAATGAAGAAATTTTCTTCCTGCTTGTGCCTGGCTTCATCGTATGGTGTTCCTTCAAAACGCTTTTTGTAACCGAGAAGTGTCATCTCGGGTTTCTTTTCAATTCGATAATTCATAATATTACCGCCTTCCAATGATATTTTTATCGACAAGCGGGAGAAGGATCTGAGCATTTTGCCGTTCGTGCGCGCTTCGGACGGGGTTATGCCGTGGAACTTCAAAAATGCTTTTGCGAAGCTGTCGGGGCTGTCGTAACCGTATTTGAGAGCAATATCGATCACCTTTTCTTTTCCGTTTGCAAGCTCCGCGCCCGCAAGAGTTAAACGGCGCAGACGAATGTACTCCCCAAGCGTATACCCGCAAAGAATGCTGAATACCCTCGCGAAATGATAGCTTGAAGAAAAGCTTTCCGCCGCGACCTTTTCGTAATCGATCTCCTCGGTCAGATTAGCCTCGATATAATCTATCGCCTTTTGCATTCCCGTGATCCAATCCATCTTCAATTCCTCCTGTCTGCCAATATTATATCAAAAAACAATGCCGATTTCCCGACTTTTTGTGCGGATGTGTATCGGGTGCGAAGTTAAAGTTTAGAGTTATGATGCTCGCTATTGCTCGCAGTTATGAGCTTGCTACGCAAACGTTATGATATGATCGCCACGCTCGCGCAACTGTGCCGCAGGCACATCATAACTTGGCGAAGCCAACCATAACTCTAAACTCGCTGAAGGCGATCATAACTTGAAAAAGCCGCCCGTGGCGGCTTTTTCAATTAATGATACTCAGGCAGCCATCCCTTATGTGCTTCGATGAGGTCGTCGCAGAGGGCAACGATGTCGTCGATCGAAAGCTCGGAGGAGGTGTGCGGCTCGAGCATTGCTGCGTGGTAGATATGTTCCTTCTTCTTGGTTACGGCTGCCTCGATGGTGAGAAGCTGTACGTTGATGTTGGTCATATTCATTGCCGCAAGCTGAACGGGAAGACGTCCGATGTGGGTCGGCTGAATGCCAAGCTTGTTTACAAGGCAGGGAACCTCTACGCAGGCATCTGAGGGAAGGTTGTCGATAAGGCCCTTGTTGAGCACGTTACCGCCGATCTGGTAGGGCGTGTTGGTGACGATCGATTCCATGATCCAGGAAGCGTACTCGTGAGTTCTCTTGTGCGAAACGTCGTCGGAGAGATACTTCTGCTTGTCGCTGTTCCAACGGTCGATCTGGTGGATGCAGCGGCGGGGATACTCGTCAAGCGGGATACGGTAGCGCTCGATGAGCTCGGGGTACTTTTCCTTGATGAAGAAGTTGTTGTACTCCGCGTTGTGCTCGCTCGACTCTGTGCAGTAGTAGCCAAGACGGCGGATATATTCGAATCTGACAAGATCCTTGAAGTTCTCGGGAGGATTCTCGAGAATCTCATTTGCGCGGCGTCGGATCTCGGGGTAGAGGTCGTTGCCGTCCGCATCCTCAAGCTCAAGAAGGAATGCCATATGGTTGATGCCCGCGATCTTTTCCTTGATCGGGCGCTTGGGCTCAAGACCGACTTCCTTGAGAAGAGTGTTCGAGCAGACCTGAACGCTGTGGCAAAGACCAACGGTCTCGATGGGGGTGTATCTCTGCATGTAGCCCGCAAGGATAGCCATAGGGTTTGTGTAGTTGAGGAAGAGAGCCTTGGGGCAGACCTCAGCCATATCCTTTGCAAAATCATCGAGAACGGGAATGGTGCGGAGAGCGCGGAAGATACCGCCGATGCCGAGGGTGTCGGCGATTGTCTGACGGAGTCCGTACTTCTTCGGGATCTCAAAGTCGATGATGGTGCAAGGGTCGTAACCGCCAACCTGGATAGCATCAACTACAAAGGTAGCATCGCGGAGAGCGTCCTTTCTTTCCGCAACGCCAAGATATTTCTTGATAGTCGCGCGGTTTTCGTTGATATTCTTGTTGAGGGAGCAGATCATTATGTATGATTCCTCAAGTCTTGCGGGGTCGATATCGTAAAGTGCGATCTCGGAATCCCAAAGAGAGGGGGTCATCATAACGTCGCCGAGCACGTTCTTGGCAAATACAGTACTGCCCGCGCCCATAAATGTGATCTTGATCATTTTAATTTCTCCTTTTGCAAAAGAGTTTTAGTTGAGTTAATTATAGCATAAAACCACAACCGAGTCAAGGCTTTAATCAAATATCTATTGAAATCCGCGGAGATTTTTGGTATAATAAAGCTACTACAAGTTGAATGGAATTTTGACTATGAAATATATCGATCTGCACACGCATACAAATTATTCAGATGCCGTGATCCCGCCGGAGCACTCGCTTGCCGAGGCGGAAAAGCTTGGGCTTTCGCTCTTTTCCATCAGCGATCATAATACCGTTGAGGCTTACGGAAATCTGACGGCTATCCGCCACATTTTCAGTGGCAAGATACTCCCCGCAGCCGAGTTGAGCACCACCTTCAAGGGTGATGTTATCGAGATCCTCGGTTACGGCATTGATACCGAAAAAATGAGCGGGCTGATAAGCAAAAAATACTTTACGTTTTACGAAAAGCAGGTCAGGGAAGCCCGTCTTGATACCGACGCGCTGCTTGCGGCGGGAGTGAAGCTCGATGAGCAATTCGTGCGCGCGATGAAGGAAGAGCCCCATACAATTTTTGACCCTTCGCGCGAAACGAACCGCCCGTATCTGATGCGCGAGGTGCAGCGCCATCACGAAAACGTCCGCTTTTTTGAAAGCGAGGAAGAGTTTTTGAGCCTGACTCCGCAAAAATTCTCGCGAAACTATCTCTTCAACGCGCAAAGTCCCCTTTACAGCGACCAGTCCTCGCTCAGCCCCGATCTTTTGACGGTGCTTGATATGATAAGCACGTGCGGCGGACTTGCTTTTTTGGCGCATCCCTTCGTATATTCGCAAAACGTAATTTCCTCGCTCGATGACCTCGCCGCGAGCGGTATCGACGGAATTGAATGCTTTTACGGTACCTTCACGCCAGAGCAAAAGAAGTTTATTTTCGATTATTGCGAGGAAAAAGGACTCTTCAAGAGCGGCGGCAGCGACTATCACGGCTTGAAAATGCGCCCGAGCAATCCGATCGGTTTTTCAGCGGGCGAAAAGATCCCCTTTTCGCTTATCGAGCCTTGGTTTGGCAGAGTCGAAAACAGCTTGATCTGAGAGGTAGAGAAGTGAATAAGTATTTGAAAAATCTCGAAAAGATCGAGTTTGTCGTCACCTACGCTTGCACGGGTAGGTGCAAGCATTGCTCGGAGGGCGACCATAGATCTTGCGGTGAGCACATTGATCCCGCAGTTGCCGCAGATGCAGTCAAAAAGATCGCCGCGGCTTACCCGATAAAAACAGTTATGACCTTCGGCGGCGAGCCCTTGCTTTACCCGCAGGCGGTATGCGCTGTTATGAAGGCGGCAAAAGAATCGGGTGTCCCGCGCAGACAGATCATAACCAACGGCTATTTTTCAAAGGACGCCGAGCGAATCCGTGAAATCGTTAATCAGATAGCCGATGCGGGCGTCAACGATCTTCTTCTTTCTGCCGACGTATTTCATCAGGAATATATCCCGATCGAACCCGTAAAACTTTTTGCAATCGAGGCAAAAAACGCGGGAATCCCCATCCGTATCCAGCCCGCGTGGCTCGTCAGCCGCGAGGACGGAAACGAATACAATAACAAGACAAAAGAAATAATCTCTGTTTTCAAAGAACTCGGAATCGAAGAAAACGAAGGCAACGTGATCTTCCCCGAGGGCAATGCGCTGAAATATTTTGCCGAATATTTCACCGATTCCGCCCCCGAAAACCCTTATGTCGAAGACCCAGCAGACGTCAGATGCGTATCCTTCGCCCCAAACGGCGACGTCCTCGACGGGAACGTGTATGAGAAGGATATAATTGAGATACTTAAAGATTATCAACCGCAATAAAAATGGCCGCTGATGGATCAAACGACCCCTCAGCGGCGTTTTTTTACGTTTATCTTACAACCGAAGAATGACTGTAGATGTAGAATTCCTCTTGGCTTGGCATCCACTTCTTTTCCTTGGGCGGAAAGGTGGCGTCGAAGGCTTCGACTGCGGCGGTGTCCTCGCAGCAATCGGCGGCGGTGGAGGCGATATACATCCACTTTTTGCCGTCAAGCGCGCCGGGCACGAGCTCGCAGACAAGGAGAGCCGTCGGGTAATTGCCGGGAACAATGAAGCTGACATCCTTCTTTTTACAGCTCACAAATCCGCGGCTGACGTAGTTTCCGGGATTGCCGAAGTTGATGTTCACATCGTAACCCATCGCTCTTGCCGCCTCAAAGGAATGCTCGATCAGAATTTTGCCGAGCTTCTGCCTTTGATATTCGGGAGTTACGCAAAGCGGACCAAAGGAAAGGATCTCTTTTCGATTGCCGTTTTCGTCCTCAAGCCACGCTTTGGTATACATTATGTTGCCGATGATCTCGCCGTCTTTTTCAAGCACGAAGGCAAGCTCGGGGATGAAATCGGGATGATTTCGCATCATATGAACAAAATAATGCTCGTCCGCGCCGGGCTTGTAAACGTTCCAAAACGCCTCGCGGGTGAGTTCTTCTACAGCTCTGTAATCTTTTTCTGTTTCTAAACGTATCGTCAAATTATTCATTTTTAACCTCCAATATTATCGTGACGATTCAATCCTATGAGAGGCTTTGCGGAATTGCAGGGAACCTCTAACCAAACCGCAGGTTTGGTATGTTACTCTACAATCTCCAATGTTTTGGTGTTTCTCAAACAGCACACTCCGATAAAGAATTCAAGCCGAGGCTTGTGAGTTTATTATAGCACAAAAACGAGGTCAGGTCAACCCGATTGACACAATATGAAGTAAAGTAACAAAGAATCTACTCAAAGTAACACTCCGAAGTATTGATTTTTTGTCCGCAGCGTGATAAAATATTGTCAGTAAAAACGGAGGTATTCCTATGGAGTTTCACGAAAAATTAAAAGAGCTGAGAAGGACGAAGGGCGTCTCGCAAGCCAAACTTGCGGACGATATACATATAAGTCGGTCCGCAGTCGCAAAGTGGGAAAACGGACTCGGATTGCCGAATGATGAATCACTAAAAATGCTTGCCGATTATTTTGGAGTTGCGGCTGACGAGCTGATCCGTGACAAAAGTGATGAGGAGAAATTGGTTTCAAAAAACAAGACGATCGATCAGCAAAAGAAGGCTCTTGTCGGTTTTGCGGTTGGGTGTGCAATTGGGCTGTTTATTTTGGCATTCGTTTTTGTCGAGCCTTTGCGCGGCGCACTTGAGCTTTTGGGACTCGGTGCAATACTGTCGGCGCTCGGCATATTCAATATGTGCGGAAACATCGGTTCGATACATTGGTATAATCGGCGCAAGGTAAAACCGGAAGATCAAAAGTCATATTGCCTGATCGTGGGGCTCGGAACGCTTATTGTCGGTGTCGGGCTTATTGCATCGGGAATCGTTCAAGCTTTTGTCGGAATCGAAGAAAGTGCGTTTATTATGGCAGGAGGAATTTTGGTCGGACTTGTCCTTATATTATATGCGCAATTCAAATATAACAGAGGTTTGTTTTGAAACGAAACCGTCCTCGCTCAAAATCGGAGCGAGGACGGTTTTTATATCCCGTAAGTTCCCGTCACCGGATCGAGAAAACTGCCGATCTCGGGTGTTCGGAATGTGAATAGAACAAAAAGCAAAGCTATCACGCAAAGCACGGCAAAAGCGAGCTTTTGCGATCGGCACTTCACTTTCCCGGAATTGAAAAGCCGGGCTTCATAAATGTACGCAACCGCGGCGGAGATAAAGAAGATCGCGATATTCAGCCAATCCGGCGACCTGCCGACGGCGCCGTTATATGTATAAAAAACGACCGGTATCAATGCGAGTCCAAAAAGTATTCCTCGCAGTTTGACGCACCAAAAATCCTCTCTGTCGCGGAAGAAAAAGCTCTCAAATATTGCATATATGAACATCGGCCAGAACAGCAGCTTCATGTGCTCCCAAGTTGACTCGTTCACTCCCGAAAACGGAGCGATCCACGCTGCTTTTCCAAGCCAATCATATAAAAAATGCAACAGCGTCCCGCCGCCCGCCGCTACTCCGAAACCGACAAATTCCCACATTGAGATCGATCTTTTCATATTCTCACCTCACGTTCTTTTTTGAAATTATATTCCGTGCGGCGAGAAATAATTATCGCAAAAACGGTTTCGCTATTGAAATTAACATACTTTTTTGATATAATAAAATAAATACAGCAAAGACAAGGAGAATTTGAAATGAGAAAAAATTTCGGACCCAAAACCTGGCTTTATCCCATGCCCGTGCTTATCGTGGGCACTTATGATGAAAACGGCGCGCCAAACGCTATGAATGCGGCTTGGGGTGGTATTTATGACACAAATCTGGTCATGGTCTGCCTTGCGGACGATCACAAGACCACGGAAAATATCAAGAAAATGGGGGCGTTCACCCTCAGCTTTGCCACGGCAAAGACCGTGGTTCCCTGCGACTATGTCGGCATCGTTTCGGCTAACGACGAGCCTGATAAGTTAGCAAAAGCGGGTTTCCACGCGACAAAGAGCGAATGCGTCAACGCGCCCATCATCGACGAGCTGCCGATGACGGTTGAGTGTAAGCTTCTCAAATTCAACGAAGACGGCATTTGCATCGGCGAGATAGTCAACGTCAGCGCAGACGAGAGTATTCTTGATGAAAAGGGCAAGGTCGATGCCAAAAAGCTCGATCCCATCATCTATGACAGCGTCACGCACGCTTATTGGAATTTTGGCGAGAAGGTCGGCAAGGCTTTTTCGGACGGAATGCAGATCAAGTTAAAATGATACTTGAAACGAAGCGCATCATTCTTCGCCCGTGGTGCGAGAATGATGCAGAGGAATTATACAAATACGCAAGCGACCCCGAAGTCGGTCCTCCCGCGGGATGGTTGCCGCACACGAGCGTGGAAAACAGCCGCGAGATCATTCGCACGGTGCTTTCCGCGCCCGAAACCTACGCGGTTTGTCTGAAAGAGGACGGCAAGCCGATCGGAAGTGTAGGTCTGCACCGCAACGACATCGCCGAGGATGATGACGAATATGAGCTTGGATATTGGATCGGCAAGCCTTTCTGGGGTAAAGGACTTATTCCGGAAGCCTCGCGCGAGATGCTTCGCCACGCTTTTGAGGATCTCGGTATGAATCTCATATGGTGCGGTCACTACGATGGCAACGTCAAATCCCGCCGCGTAATGGAAAAGCTCGGATTTTCCTATCATCATACCACAGAAGGCATCGAGCTCCCCGCCCTCGGCGAGATCCGCACGGGTCACGTATTGCTTCTTACAAAGGAAGATTGGAAGAAAAATGCTTAAAAAATTATATGACAAAAGCCGAATATGGTTTGCACTCGCGTGGATAATCGCATATTGTGTGCTGATGTCCGCGGGAGATTCGATCTCAGCATCAATAGGAGTGGAAAAATCGATAACACTTCCCATCGGCATTTTGCTTTCGGTAATATTGCTGTCTTTTTTGAAGAAAAACGGACTTCTTGAAGCTTACGGCATTTGCACCTCCAAGGCGACTGCGCGTTCAATGCTTTATTACCTGCCCGTTTTCATTATGTTGACGACAAATCTTTGGTACGGCGTGACGATGAATTACGGCTTGCCCGAGACTCTGCTTTACATACTTTCAATGTTTTGCGTTGGTTTTTTGGAGGAAGTGATCTTCCGCGGTCTGCTGTTTAATGCTATGCGTGAGGACAACTTAAAAGCGGCTGTTATCGTTTCAAGCGTGACTTTCGGGATCGGGCATATTATCAATCTCGTGAACGGCTCGGGTGCGGAGCTTATTCCGAACCTGCTTCAGGTCGTATATGCCACCGCCGCGGGATTTATGTTCGTTATGATCTATTGCAAGACCCAAAGCCTCATCGGTTGCATACTCGTTCACGGAATTTTCAATGCATTGAGCGTGTTTGCAAACGAAGCCGCGGCAACAACCGAAACGCGCATAATTTTCTGTATTTTGCTCACTGCAATTACTTCCGCCTATGCGGTGTATCTTGCTTGGACGATGAAATTTAATGATAATTGAAAATGCTGTATCAAAGCATTTTGGACTTATTGAATAAGGAGAAAAATTATGAAAACAGGCATTTACGTACCACTCGTTACCCCGTTCAAAGAGAACGGCGAGATAGATTATGAGGTTCTTGCAAAGGCGACGAAATTCGTGCTCTCGAAGGGCGCGGACGGCATTTATGCTTGCGGAGGAACGGCGGAATTCTGCCTTTTGACGACAGAGGAAAGAAAGCGTTGCCTTGAGGTCATCATCGAAAACGCCGATGGCAAAGAGGTGATCGCGCACGTTGGTTCTCAGTCAACAGCGGAGTCTGTCGAACTTGCACGCCACGCGGCGAGTGTCGGCGCGAATATGCTTTCAGCCGTCGCGCCCTATTATTTCGGCTACACTTTCCCGCAGATCAAGGAGTATTTTCGCAAGATCGCGCACGCGACCGATCTTTCACTTATGATCTACAACGCGGCGCAAGCGCGTACATATTCGCTTGAAGAAATGAAAGAACTTCTCGAGGACGAGAAGATCACCGCGGTGAAATATACGGGTCAGAATTTCTATTTCCTTGAAAGGCTCATCCATTACTGCCCAGATAAGCAATTCTATACGGGATGCGACGAGGCATTCCTTGCCGGTGCGGCTGTCGGTTCCCACGGCGCGATCGGCACGACATACAACTACTACGCCGACAAGTATATCGAGGCAAGAAAGCTTTTCAAGGAAGGTAAGAATGCCGAAGCTCTTGAGATCATACATAAGCTCAACTCGATTACCGAGGCGATCATTTCCACAACCTCTCTGATTGCGGCGACGAAGTACATAATGAGTCTTCAGGGACTCGATATTCTGCCGCTCTCGAGAGAGCCGTTTTCGCCTCTGACCGACGGGGATAAGGCGAAGATCAAAGCACTCTGCGAAGAGGAATTCAAATGATAAAAGAACTGATGCACGATCCCATTTTTCTTGCGGGAAAATCGGAGATCGCAACAAAAGATGATACAGATGTCGCAAATGACCTGCTCGAAACGCTGATGGCGCACAAGGAGACCTGCGTCGGTATGGCGGCTAATATGATCGGTGTCCGAAAGCGTATTATAGCTTTTCTTGATGAAAGCGGAAAAACGCCGACCTATACAGTGATGTTCAATCCCGAGATCATCAAGAAAGACGGCGCGTATGATACGGAGGAAAGCTGTCTGTCGCTCCTCGGCGGTCCGCGTCCTTGCAAACGCTACAAGAGTATCAAGGTGCAGTATCAGACTGTAGATATGAAGATCCGCATCAAAACCTACACCGGCTGGACTGCGCAGATCATCCAGCACGAGGTTGACCATTGTGGCGGAATCTTGATTTGAGGTGAATAATATGGAATACAGAAAGCTGCCGCACGGCGGTGAAAACGAAAAATTCGGCGTTCTCGGCATCGGAATGGGCGGTATCGGAAAGACTCCCGTCGACGAGATCGAAGCCATCGTCCGCAAAGCGATAGACAACGGAATTAACTTTTTTGACCTTTGCACAGCGGGCGCGACTTATGCTCCCGTCGGCAGAGCTATTCGCGATTGCCGCGAAAAAGTATTTTTGCAGGTGCATTTCGGCGCGGTCTACGACGAAAACGGCGAATACGGCTGGTGCCGCGATTTTGAAACGATAAAGAAAACATTCCTTTGGGAGCTCGAGCAGCTTGGCACCGATTACGTTGATTTCGGCTTCCTTCATTGCGTTGACGATGACGAGGACTTCGACAAGCTCTGCGAGATCGGCGTTTTAGATTATATCAAAGAGCTGAAGGAGCAGGGAATAGTCCGTCACATTGGCTTTTCCTCGCACACACCGAGCGTTGCAAACCGCATCATTGACACGGGACTGATCGATATGATGATGTTTTCCCTCAACCCCGCTTACGATTTTGAAAAGGGCGACGAATACGGAATCGGTTCGGTAAATGAACGCTTCGAGCTTTTCAAGCGTTGCGAGCGGGAGGGCGTTGGAATCAGCGTAATGAAGCCCTTCTTCGCGGGTCAGCTTCTCGCGGCGGATCAATCGCCTTTCGGTGTTGCGCTCACGCATAATCAATGCCTGCAGTACGCCATCGACCGTCCCGGCGTTCTTGTAGCAGTCCCCGGTGTGCAGACGATGAAGCACCTTGACACCCTTCTGAAATTCCTCACCGCGACCGATGAGGAAAAGGATTATTCAATTATCGGCTCGTTCACCGCAGACACCATCAGCGGAACTTGTGTTTACTGCAATCATTGTCAGCCTTGCCCTGCGTGTATTGATATCGGACTTGTCAATAAATATTACGATCTTGCACTCGCAGGCGACAGCATTGCGGCGAATCATTATACCAAGCTTTCCATGAACGCATCCGATTGTCTGCATTGCGGTCATTGCGAGAGCCGCTGCCCCTTCTCGGTCAAGCAGGAGAGCAGAATGAATGAGATCGCAACATATTTTTCAAATAACGAGGATAAATAAATGAAATACGATTTTGAATCTATAATGGACAGACGCGGCCGCGATGCGCTTGCGGTCGATGAACTCGGCAAGGATTGGACTCCGGGTCTGCCGAAAGAAGGCTTCGACGTGATCCCGATGTGGGTCGCCGATATGAATTTCCCGACCGTGCCGACCGTATGCGAGGCTATCCGCGAGCGCATCGAGCACCCCGCATTCGGCTACTTTGAGCCCCGCGCGGAGTATTTCGATTCGATCATCAAGTGGCAGTCGACTCGCAACGGCGTCGAGGGACTCGCGCCCGAGCATATCGGCTACGAAAACGGCGTTCTCGGCGGTATGATCTCGGCAATGAACACTTTCTGCTCGCGCGGCGACAGCGTCCTCGTCCACGGACCTATCTATATGGGATTCTCGGGCTCGCTCAACAACAGCGGCTATAATATCGTCCTCTCACAGCTTTACCGCGACGAGGACGGCATCTGGCGTATGGATTTCGAGGATATTGAGCGCAAGATCGTCGAAAACAACATCCACGCCGCGCTCTTCTGCTCGCCTCACAATCCGACGGGACGTGTCTGGGAGCGCTGGGAGATCGAAAAGGCGATGGAGATCTATAAGAAGCACGACGTCTACGTTGTTTCCGACGAGATATGGTCTGACATCATCCTCGGCGGACACAAGCACATCCCGACGCAGTCGATCAGCGAAGACGCAAAGAACAGAACCGTCGCGCTCTATGCGCCCTCAAAGACCTTCAACCTTGCGGGACTTATCGGATCGTATCACATAATCTACAACAAACGTCTGCGCGACCGTGTAAACAAGGAGTCATCTCTTTCGCATTACAATTCGATGAATATGCTCTCAATGTACGCCCTCATCGGCGCGTATAAACCCGAGGGCTACGAGTGGGTCGACGAGCTTTGCGAAACTCTGACCGCCAATGCCGATTACGCTTGCGATTACATAAACGCGCACTTCAAGGGCATCAGCGCCGCAAAACCGCAGGGAACTTATATGGTATTCCTCGATTGCACCGAATGGCTGTGTGACCATGGCAAGACTCTCGACGAGCTTCTGAAAATGGGTTGGGACGTCGGTGTAGCGTGGCAGGACGGCAGACAGCACGGCGGCACCAACCACATCCGCCTCAACCTCGCCCTACCTCTCTCAAGAGTCAAGGAAGCGTTTGAGAGAATGGACAGGTTCGTTTTCAATAAGTAAGGTATGTTAAAACAAAATGACTATTGAAGAACTGAAAATACGCCAATTAACTAACCAGCACCTCATAAAGCCGTCAAACAAAATGACAGTTGTCCGTGATCTGTGCGGTTTGCAGGCGCAATTCTTCCCAAACGCAATGCACTCGCTGAAGCTCCGTTCAAATGATTACGATGAGCAGACAGTCGGGGATGGACTTGTGAAAAACTGGTCTGTTCGCGGTACGGTTCACGTATTTGCCGAGAGCGATCTGCCACTTTTCATTCGTTGCAACAACGGCGAGCGTTACCGCAAAAATGAATGGGGCGGCTACACGTTTTGGAATAATGAGCGCAGAGTGTGGGCGCTGACACCCGAGCGTCAAAGATATTTTTCTGACATAATTATTTCTGCAGTTTCAGAAAGGGCATACACCCGCGACGAGTTAAAGGAATTGTGCCGTGCACACGGTATGGACGCGGAGGAAGAAGGCTCTATGTTCGAGGCGTGGGGCGGCGGTATTCGCGAGCTTTGCGAGCGCGGATTTATGCACTACGTGGTGCAGGAGAAAAAGGCGTATATTGCTTCGCCGAAGTTCAAGCCAATTCCCGAGGAAGAAGCCAAGCTTGAGATCGCAAGGCGGTATTTCACCAATATGGGACCCGCAACGATCCACGATGCGATGTATTACACGGGCGCAAAGCAAGCTGAGGTAAAGAATTGGCTCAATCAGTTGCCCGTTGAATCTGTCGAATGTGAAGGAAAGACGTACTACTATATTCCTAACGGCAAATCTTATGATAATGATATTCCACCTTGCATTTTCCTTGCCGGCTTCGATCAACTAATGCTCGGCTATCAAAAGAAGGAAAGTCTCTATCTACCGCAAGAGCATCTGCGAGGCATCTTCAACCTCGCCGGAATCGTCATGCCGCCAATTCTTCTGAACGGCAAGGTAGTTGGCAAATGGAAAAAGAAAGATTGCAAGCTTTGGATTACACTATTTGAATCACTTGCTGCAAAAGATCGAAAAATAATTCAACGCACCGCCGAATGCTTTTGGAATCGCGAGTTAAAGATTACTTTTGAATAAAATATATTATGTTCGAGCGTCAGCGTGAAAAGTACGGTTGTGAGTAGGGTCAACTTACGTGGAAATGAGTCAAGCGATAACAGCTTGCGTTGCTGCAGATTGCCCGACAACGGCGAGTGGTGCAAGAATATTGACAACAGGCGGTAATTTAGGTTTCCGCCTGTTTGTCTTTTTTATCCCGAGTTTTTTACCTTCTCTTGATTATTGTTTGGATTTGTGATATAATGAAAGTAAGTTGATTTTAACAAGTATTTGGAGAAAAGTATGGGATACGAATATATAGTTGTAACGCTCGCGGCGGCGCTGGCGGGTATTGGCACGGGGCTTGTTGGGCTCAGCGCGGCGACGGCGATGGTTCCGCTTTTGATCGTTCTTTGCCCCACCTTCGGCGGAGAGCACGGAGCTTATATGGCGACTGCGATAGCTCTCGCAAGCGACATTCTCGGCTCGGCGGTGACAACGGGTGTGTATGCTAAAAATAAAAAGATCGACCTTCGTCATGGCTGGCTGATGGCAGTATGCATCATCGGTATGTGTACCGTCGGCTCGATCGCGGCGTATTTTACGCATCAGACTGTGCTTGGCGGATTTTCCCTGATCCTTTGTGTGGCGATAGGAATACGCTTCCTGGTCAGCCCGGATTCAAAGGAGCGCCCCGAAAAGGACGGCAAGGTCAAGCTGACCGCCAAGGAGATCGCCGTTTCGCTGTTCTTCGGACTCACCATCGGATTCGGAACAGGATTTTTCGGTACGGGCGGCGGTATGATGATGCTGATCGTCTTCACTGCGATGCTCGGATATGACCGCAAGACTGCCGTCGGTACTTCGACCTTTATAATGACCTTCACCGCGCTGATCGCATCGGTCAGCCATATTCTCATAGAGCCGACGATCATTCTTGAATGCTGGGATCACCTTTTGATAGCCATCGTTGTTGCAACCGTATTCTCGCTTGTCAGCGCGAAATTTGCAAACCGTGTCAAGGGCAAGATCGTCGGTTACGTCACGGGCGCGATCCTGCTCGTCCTCGGTCTTTCGATGATCGTGATCAACAACATTGACAAGATCAACACCGAGTATCTTCTCGAATACCTGCGTGTGCTTGGAATTTATATCGGATTTATCGTGGTGTTGGCTACTCTCTTGATCATCGTTCGTTTTACCGTCAAGGTACCCGACTACATTTTCCGTAAGCTCCTTCATTTCGTGGCGTTCACCTCGATACTTCCGCTTGCTTTCAGTACCGATATCTGGTGGATCGCGGTGGCGGTTGAGATCTTCTTTCTCATCATCGTTATCGTGGCTTTACGCTTCTTCGAAAGCTTCTCGTTTTACAAGGGACTTTTCGTTGAAAAGGCAAAGCACGAGGTGATAATAAGCTTCATTTCGCTGTTTGGGCTTATGACTGTCCTGCTCGCGGTGTTCTGGGGCGGGCTTGGAGCAGAACACAAATATATTGCAGTAGCTTCTATTATGGCTTGGGGACCCGGTGATGCCGTTGCTGCCATCGTAGGCAAGAATTGCGGAAAACACAAGCTGCAGGGCAAGATGATCGAAGGCGTAAAGTCTGTTGAAGGCTGTGTCGGAATGGCGGTCACGTCGTTCATTTGCACGGCTCCGGTTTTGATGACTATGTCACCGATGCCGTGGTATGTAGCTCTCATCTTTTCCGCCGTGATCGCTCCGATCGCCGCGATCACCGAGCTTTTTACCAAAAAAGGATGGGATACGATCACAGTTCCCATCGCTTCTGCACTCGTTTTGTGCCTGTCGTTGATTTGGGGTTTTTAAATTCTATCGAAAGGGGAGTGTTCCGAAATGCGTTGGAATCCTTGGCACGGATGTCGAAAGCTCAGCGAGGGATGTCGCCATTGTTACGTGTATCGCATCGATTCGCGGATCGACAAAGACGCGAGTGAGGTCAAAAAGAATATTTCCACTTTCAATTTGCCGATCGCAAAGAACAGAAACAAGGAATACAAATATCCTTCGGGGACTCTATTCTACACCTGCTTTACCTCGGATTTCTTTTTGGAGGAGGCCGACGAATGGAGAGGAGAAGTGTGGAAGATCATCAAAGAGCGCAGCGATTGTCGGTTTTTCATCATAACCAAGCGCATTGACCGTTTTGATATCTGCAAACCCGACGATTGGGGCGAGGGCTACGACCACGTCACTATCGCGGTGACGACCGAGAATCAGAAAATGGCTGATTACAGACTGCCGATCTACCTGAAGCTTCCGATAAAAACCAAAGCGATCATCTGCGAACCGCTTCTTGAGGGGATCGATCTGTCGAAGCATCTGACACCCGAGATCAAGTCGGTCTCGGTAGGCGGTGAATCGGGCGACGACGCGAGAATTTGCAATTACGATTGGGTGCTCAACATCCGCGAGCAATGCATACGCGCGGGCGTAGGCTTCTCCTACCATCAAACGGGCGCAAAGCTCGTGAAGAACGGAAAGCTCTATCATATCCCAAAAGATAAGCAAGAAGACCAAGCCCACCGCGCGGGGATCGACATTGAATTTGGCAAAGGAGAAGAGTAAATGTGGCTTATAGCAGCAATACTTTCCGCTGTGTTTGCGGGGCTTACCGCAATTCTTGCAAAATGCGGAATCAAGAAAACAGATTCCGACGTGGCAACGGCGATCAGAACCGTGGTGGTGCTCATATTTGCTTGGGTCATGGTCTTTGTGGTCGGCTCTGCAAAAGAGATAACTTCAATCGAAACGAAGCCGCTGATCTTTTTGCTTCTTTCGGGACTTGCAACGGGAGCATCGTGGATCTGCTATTTCAAGGCATTCTCAATGGGCGACGTCAATAAGGTCGTTCCGATAGATAAATCAAGCACGATACTCTCGGTGCTTCTTGCAATTATCTGCTTTGGTGAAACCGAGCAGTTGGCAGTGAAACTGATCGGCACGGCAATTCTGGCTGTCGGCATATTTATGATGGTCGAGAAAAAGCAGAGTGAGCGGAAAGAAGAAAGCAGAGTATGGATGATATATGCCGTCCTTTCCGCTTTGTTCGCGGCGCTCACATCCATTCTTGCAAAGATAGGTGTTTCGGGCGTTGAATCAAACCTCGGAACCGCCATCCGCACGGGAGTCGTGCTTTTGATGGCTTGGATCATTGTTTTTGCAAAGGGAAAGCAACGACAGATCAGAACACTCGATAAAAAAGAGTTTGTCTTTATAGCTCTTTCGGGTATCGCGACGGGAGCATCGTGGCTTTTCTATTATTATGCCATTCAGAACGGCATCGTCAGCGTAGTCGTACCGATAGATAAATTGAGTATTGTATTCACCGTGGCGTTTTCCTATTTTGTTTTCAAGGAAAAGCTGTCGCGCAAGGCATTTGCGGGACTTGCGCTTATGGTAGTGGGCACGCTGTTGATGGTAGTTTTTAAGTAAGAGGAATAAATAATGCCAAAATATAATATCAAAAAAGAATTCTTTCCGTTTTCACATTTCACACCGCCAATCAGCGAGAAATTTCTCGCTATGGCTGTGCCCAATATGAAAACGCCAAAATACATATTCAAAGATCGCGGGCTTGATGTCAGCCGTCACGAGATCAAAAGCTATGACGGCGGGATGATCGAGTGCTTCCTGATGTCGCCCAAAGATATTGCCGAAAACGCTCCTTGCCTGATCTACATTCACGGTGGCGGATTCGTACTTCCTGCAGCGGGGTATCACTATAAAAACGCTATGCGCTATGCCAAGGAGATTGGCTGTAAGGTCATATTCGTCAATTACCGCCTCGCGCCCGGGCATCAGCATCCCGTCTTTTTTGAGGATTGTTACGCCGCGATGTGTTGGACTTATGACAACGCGAAAACGCTCGGAATTGACACATCCCGAATCGGAATCGGCGGCGACAGCGCCGGCTCAACACTCTCGGTCGGCGTTTGTATGATGGCAAAAGATCGGAATCATCCCGTCAGATTTGCTTTTCAGATGCTCCCGTACCCCTATCTTGACGCGCGCAATACCAGCAAATCCTGCAAAAGATATACCGACACACCAATGTGGAATTCATCTCTCTCATCCCGCATCGCGCCAATGACGAGAGTAGACAGGAATCGCCCCGATTTTGTCTATTATTCTCCCGTGGAAGCCGAATGCTTTGAAGGGCTCCCGCCCGCTTATATCGAAACTGCGGAATTTGATTGTCTTCACGACGACGGAATTCTATACGCCGAGAAACTTTGTGAAGCCGGCATTGATGTCGTGCTGAACGAAACCAAAGGCACGATGCATGGATTTGATATCGTGGAAAAAGCTCCAACGACTCAAGAGGCAGTTGCGGCGAGAATTTGCTTTATGAAGGAACAGTTTGATAAAGCGATTAATAAGAAATCAGAGGGCTAAAATGAAAGCGAAAGAATTATCTGCATTACATAAGATCATATTCGTTATTTCTATTATTGCAAGCCTAGCTGTCGTCGTTTTGGCAATTTTACAGATATTTGATATTTGGAGTCAGGCAATAAACGTCTGTATGCCGCTTATGGGTGTAACTATGCTGTGCCAGGCTTATATGCAATGGAATAACAGCCGCAAGGTCGCATATTTCAGTATCGGAACGGCGGCGTTTATATTTATCTGCGCCATAGTGGTTTTCTTTGTAAAATAAATGAAACAGCCCTCGCTCCGAAAATGAGCGAGGGTTCTTTGCAAAACCGATGAGGTGCGAAAAACGACCGAACAGACAAAAAACAACATTTCTCCGCTATTTATATGATATAATATTATCAAATAAAAACGGAGGATAATATTGATGCAGGCGATAAAAACGACAGGGCTTGTCAAGCGATACAAAAATATAACCGCTGTGGATAAGCTGAATTTGGAAATACATCAAGGCGAATTGTTTTCACTGCTTGGCGTAAACGGAGCGGGGAAGACAACGACCATCAAGATGCTGTCTTGTCTGACCAAGCCAACGGACGGAGATGCAGTTGTGGGCGGATATAGCGTTACAAAGGAATCCGAAATGGTGAAGCGTATGATAGGCGTATCGCCTCAGGAAACCGCGGTCGCGCCAAATCTTTCGGTAAAGGAAAACCTCGAGCTGATCTGCGGTATTCACGGTTTTTCAAAAGAAAAGACCGCGGCGAAGATCGATGAGCTTTCGAGTCGATTTGCTTTGGAAAGCGTATTGAACAGAAAAGCCGGCAAACTCTCCGGCGGTTGGCAGCGCCGAGTGAGTATCGCAATGGCTCTGATCAGCGAGCCCGAAATCCTCTTTTTGGATGAGCCGACGCTCGGGCTTGATGTTATCGCAAGGCACGATCTTTGGGACACGATCCGCGCCTTGAAAGGTCAAGTTACAATTATCTTGACAACGCATTATATGGAAGAAGCCGAGGCACTTTCCGATCGCATAGGTATTATGAAGGACGGCAGACTTCTCGCTGTGGGAAAAGTCGAGGAGCTTAACGCGAAGGCGGGAACGGATGATTTCGAAACGGCGTTTGTTTCTATAGTAAAGGAGGGCGTGCTATGAGAATGCTGACTTTTGCAAAAAGATGCTCAAAGGAGATCTTGCGCGACCCGATCAACCTCGGCTTCGGCATTGGATTCCCGCTTGTTCTGCTTTTCCTACTCAGCGCCATTCAGGCAAATATCCCTGTAAGCCTGTTTGAAATCGACACGCTGACCCCGGGTATTACAGTCTTCGGGCTGTCTTTTATGACGCTTTTTTCAGCAACGTTGGTTGCAAAAGACCGCGAAAGCGCGCTCTTGCAAAGACTGTATACAACGCCTCTCACGGGATTTGATTTTATCATAGGATATATGCTCCCGCTGCTGCCCATCGCGCTCGGACAGACGCTGATCTGCTATCTCGCCGCGATTCCCTTGGGGCTGACAGTCAGCGTAAATATAATTTATTCGGTAGTCGGAATGATCCCGATGGCGATCTTCAACATCTCGCTCGGACTTCTTTGCGGCAGTATTCTCGGTGTCAAGCAGGTCGGCGGTATTTGCGGAGCGCTGCTGACCAATCTCTCCGCGTGGCTTTCGGGAGTCTGGTTTGATTTGAAACTCGTGGGCGGATTCTTCGAAAAGATCGCGAACGCGCTACCGTTCGTTCACGCAGTCGAAATGGAAAAAGCATTGTTCCGCGGAGAACTCGCGCTTGCGGGCGAACATATTTTGCCGATCGCTTTATATAGCCTTGGAGCAACGGCGGTTGCGGTCTTCTGCTTCCTCCGCCAAATGAAGAAACAGTAAGGATTTTTGAAAATGAAGTACAAACTCATTATTGACAAGGACGCAGAGGAAGAAATAATTGCGATCGTCCACGCACCGTCTTCGCTGACCGCGCAGATCGAGGATCTTGTCTGCAACTTTTCGGGCGCGGATCACATTATGGGATTCAAGGACGATGAAATGCGAAAGCTTTCTTTCGGTGAGATCGAGTGCATCACCGTTCTTGACCGAAAGGTGATTGCCATTGATACGAATGGCAACCGCTATGCGATAAGGGAAAGACTCCGCGATCTTGAATCGGTCTTACCCTCGTATTTTATAAGGATAAATAAGTCCACTCTCGCCAATGAACATAGCATCCGACGGTTTGACGCGGTTTTCAGCGGCGGTGTTGACGCCGTTTTCGCCTGCGGATATCGCGAATACGTTTCAAGGCGTTGCTTTTCGGAGATCAGAAGGAGGTATGAAGGAAAATGAAAAGGTTCTTTTTGGAATTTTTGCGCCGCGGCGCGATCGCATCGGGCATCGGTCCGATCGTTTTGGCAATTATCTATATGATTCTGCAGCAGGTGGCTGAAGTTGAAACTTTGACCGTAAATCAAGTCTGCATAGGCATATTTTCCTTGACCGCTCTCGCCTTCATCGCGGGCGGAATGAACGCGTTTTATCAGATCGAGCGTCTGCCCCTGATGCAGGCGATCCTCATCCACGGAAGCGTCCTGTACGTCAGCTACCTCGCCACCTACCTTATCAACGATTGGCTTGATTTCGGCGCGCTCCCGATCATAGTCTTTTCGGCAATTTTCGTTGTCGGCTATATCGTGATCTGGGCAATAATTTATTCTATAATCAAGCGAAACACGGCAAAGCTCAATGATATGCTTCAGCAAAAGCAGCAAAGCATAAAAGAAAACTATAATTAATACAAAGGCGGCAGAAATGTCGCCTTTTTTATGAAATGCATTGAAATGTATGTGATTATATGATATAATAAATTAACTTAATTAATAAAATCAGTATTGCGAAGGAAGATAAAATGGAACTGAATTTTAATTTTGAAAAAATAATAGGTAAGATCAAGCCGATGCACGCAGTCGGTCAGCCCCCCGTTGAACTTGGTAATAATGGCGTTGAGGATGATATGTTTCATTATCTTACCGAGGCGAATATTCCTTATTCTCGCTTGCACGATACGGGTGGGTGCTATGCGAGCAATGTTTTTGTAGATATTCCCAACCTTTTCCGTGATTTTGATGCGGACGAGAACGATCCGGATTCTTACGATTTCGTCTTCACCGATGAGCTTATTTCCAAAATGGTCGCCGCAAAGGTCGAGCCTTATTTCCGCCTTGGTGTGACGATTGAGAATGCGCATATGGTCAAGGCGTACCGCATTTTTCCACCCAAGGATCCTGCAAAGTGGGCGCGAATCTGCGAGCACGTCATACGACATTACAATGAGGGGTGGGCGAACGGCTTTCATTTTGGCATCAAGTATTGGGAAATCTGGAACGAGCCCGATAATGAGGAATCAATCGAGCTTAACAATATGTTTAAGGGCACGGCTGAGGAGTATTATGAGCTTTATGCAGTAGCTTCAAAGCATTTGCGTGAGTGCTTCGGCGATAGCATCAAGATTGGTGGATACGCAAGCACGGGGCTTTACGTTGGCTATATGCAAGAAGAGGAAAAATATCGACAGCCTCACGAGATCACTCATTGGGAGGAGCGCGCGATCTATCACACCAAGTATTTCCTCGGCTTCCTCGAACGCGTAAAACGCGATAATCTTCCTTTTGATTTCTTTTCGCATCACAGCTATATGGATGTCAAACGTACAGAAGATATTCAGAAATATACGGAAAAATTGCTTTCCGATGCGGGATATCCCGATATTGAGATCCATCTCAATGAATGGAACACCGATCGCACACGCGAAACGCGCGGCACGACAAAGGCAGCCGCTGACGTTGCGGCAATGATGATGGCGATGCACGAAACCAAAATGTCGATGATGTGCTATTATGATGCGCGTGTCGGAATCAGTGTTTACGGCGGTTTGTTTAATCCGATGACCTATGAGCCTTACTGTACATATTATTCTTTCAAGGCATTTGGTAAGCTTTATGCAATGGAAAATCAGGTTGAAATTGCCGGAGATCTCGGCGACGGATTATACGCAATGGCGGCAACCAACGGAAGTGAGCGCGGAATACTCATCACCAACATTGGCGAGGAAAAGGAGATCAAAACTAACCTCGGCAGAGGATATACCGCTTATCGGATCGACGAAAAGCATTTCATGACAAAGGCACGTGTCAGTGTCAAGAACTTCAAACTCAAGCAATACGATACTTTGTATATTGAAAAAGATTTATAAAAACAAAAAGACTGCACCTCGCGTGCAGTCTTTTTCTGTACTAAGGTTGAAAAATACGATATAATATGGTATAATTGAATACATAAAAGTAAATATACGTTTTATTAAAAAAGGAAGAGCACATTGTTGCTTATCATATGTTAGAATCGAAAAATGACAGATAAAGAAAATTCATGGGACAAGCTCCTGCAAATCAAAACCGTCGGACGGGACGATACGAACTCGGACGAATATCGCTATCCTTACGAGCCCACGCCTTATAGTGTTCTCGAACGCTTGGCAAGCACCGAACTTTTCGGCAAAGACGATGTAGTTCTCGATTACGGCTGCGGAAAGGGAAGAGTCGGTTTCTTTCTGTCCTACAAAACGAAAGCCGAGTCGATTGGAATTGAGTATGATGAACACATCTACCAAGATGCGCTTGAAAATTGCAAGACCGCCGTGCCGAGAGCAAAGGCTGACTTCGTCCTGACCCGCGCGGAAGAATACGAAGTCCCGCAAGCGATAAACCGATGCTATTTCTTCAACCCCTTTTCGGTTGAGATACTCCGCAAGGTGATGGCAAGGATCATCGAATCCTGGTACGCCGACCCGCGCGAGATCTTATTATTCTTCTATTACCCATCGGACGAGTTCATGTGCTATCTTATGACCGTCGACGAGCTTGAATTCTACGACGAGATCGAATGCGGCGACCTCTTCGACGGCAATGACCCTCGCGAATGCATAATGGTTTTTGAGTTGCCTGATTATTTATAAATCAAAATCGCACTTTTTATCAACTGCGGTTTCTTGAAAAATGGTATAATATAATGAATGATACTTATAGGTGGAAATAATATGTCAAAGGAACACATCAAGCGGGTTTTGGAATATATCGAAGTTCATCTTACCGATGACAGCTTGCTTGACAACGCCACGCTTGCCGCAATTGCGGGATATTCAAAATTCCATTTTCTGCGATCATTTCGTGATACGACTAAGCTGACTCCCGCCGATTATATTCGTAAGCGAAGGATAACCGAAATCGTAAAGCGTATTGGCGAGGATGAGGCGTTCATTTCTGACCTTGCTTTCAAATATGGCTTTAACTCGAAAGAAAACTTCACGCGCGCTTTCAAGAAAGAGCACGGAATACTCCCGAGCGAATTCAAGACTGCTAACTGTAGCTTACGACTCTTTGAACCTTTTGACTTCAACGTAGAGTTTGAACTGCCGTCGGTATCGATATGTTACCTCGAAGGTTTTGACCTTGTCGCGTATTCATTCGGTACGGAGTTCGCGCCTAATTGTTGGAATATATACAACTCGGAACGCCGTTCTTTGAAACTTTCCGGCAGTAAGATTGTCGAGGACTATGGAGCAATGAGATTGAATTCCGCTAAAAAGCAGCTCGAATACTATATTGGCATAGATGCCCGAAATGCCGACGGAAACACAGAAAACACCACAATTTTAACAATCAACAGCGGATTATATGCCGTTTTCAAGACAGCTCCCTCAAGCCGAGACGGTTTTGTCGATACAATTCGAAAAACATGGGATTGGATCGGCAACTTTTGGCTTCCGGCGAACGGATATAAACGAAAGAACGATTTCGAATTGGAATGCTATACCGAATCAAGCCGAACGTATTCGGAAACTATTTTTATACCAATTACCAAGGAGAAGGATAAACAATGAATTTTCAAAAGTACATAGATTTTCTCCTTGAAAACGCCCCGCCCAACATACAGTACCGTGTCAGAAAAGAAATCATCAAAGAGCCTATCGACACGTCCGAAATGCTTGAATTGCAATCCAAAATACTTGACCTGCCAAAGGTAAAAAAGGCGTTTGCATGTCAACGCGAGGACGGCTTTTTCGGCTCGGTGTTGCACGGAGTTTATTTTGACGGATTTGATTCGACACTCGAATTGTTGAAGAAAAACGGCGTTGAACTGACAGATCCGCGTATGCTAAAAGCAAGAGAAGCGCTCATCGATTGGAAGGATTACAAGAAGGATCATTTCTACAATGCCGGCAACGCAATGGACGAGCACGGCCGCGGCGGTTTCCGTGCAATATGGGCGGAACAGCTTGTTGAGTTCGGCGCGGATGAATCGTTGCCTCAAATCCAAGAGCAGATCAATTGTGCTCTGAATGCATTTCGAGGTGCTCTTGAATATTCAAGTCCCGACGATTTTTCAAAGAAATCAACCTTTCGCGGTGAGCCTTGCCGATACTATATCAAAGGCGCGACCTTCCCCGCGGCAAATCATATACGTATTCTTGAAAAGACGCTTGCTTGGAGAACCGAAGATAACCTCGCAATGGTGAAACGCTCGTTTGCGCATTGTAAGGATATGATGCAAGACTACAATGACGGAATCATTTACGTAAACTGCGGCCATTTCGTCGGACCCTTTAACTATAATTGGAATGCGCCAAAAACAAGAATCAGCATACGAGATTTTGACTCTCATCCGATCGATTTTGCATGGTTTATGAAGGGGCTTGGCTCTGCGTCTGTCACTTACCCCGTGTTTGACGATGGCAATCCATACTTTGTCGAATCGCTTTGTAATATGATCGGTGACGAGAATTTTATAGACAACATCACCGATGAAATGCTTCGTATGTTCAAGAATTACGCATCGATCGCGCCGTCTTGGAGGAAGAAGGAAAGCCTCGCCTGCGACCTGTTCTTCCCGATACTTTTGGCGTTGAGTAAGGCAGGGACAATATGAAAGAACTAATATGCTGTTGCGGTCATGATTGCTCACGCTGCATTACATATCTTGCAACCATCAATAATGATGAAAAAATGCGCAAGCAAGCACAAATGTTTTATAAAAATGAAATGGGAATAGATGTTCCGCTAAAGATATTCATTGCCTTGGCGGATGTTCAAAGGATGTATTCTACTTGTGTCAAGAATGTCCTTTTATAAAATGTTGCGGTGAGCATAATGTGAAAAGATGTTCCGATTGTCCCGAATTCCCTTGTGACCTCATTAAAAGCTATCAAGAGAATTACGTTAATAAATGCAATCAGATTAAATATGAGGAATAAATATGAGCTTTGAATATCAGAAATCAATAGATTTTCTTCTCGAAAACGGCAGAGATGTGATTCAGTACCGTCTGCATAAAGACATACTTCACGATCTTACAGCAGCAGAGGAAATAGATCTTCTTGAAAAGGTAATGCAAACGCCCGAGTATCAGTTGCTTTTAACTCACGTCAAACCAAACGGCTATATTGGCATAGGTATGCACTCTTGGGAGAAATTCAAGTCATCGCACCTTGATGACGGTGAAAATGCCGCGCGCTTGCTTCATAATTACGGAATCCCGAAGGACACTCCCATCGTTCAAAACTTCGTAGAAGCTATGCGTGATGATGCGGTATTGGAGCAGGAATTCTCCTATTACAATCCCGAAAAAGTTCGTTTTGCCACAAGAAGTCTCGGCATTAACAGCGGCTCGTCGCTTGATGTTACGCTATACGCTATGCAAGCGTTGCTCGGTTACGGTGACGATACCGAAATGAAGCATTTTGTTGACGCTTCCTATCAAGCCTTCGTCAGCTTGCTCGATTACGAGTCGGCAGATGAGATCACCACCTTCAACCCGAATCTGAAAAGGAAATACAATTATCCCACCATCACTCCCGATACATATTTCCCTTGTCAATATCATCTTGAAACGTTGGCTAATACAAAAAATTGGCGCACTGAGGAAAATATCGACCGTCTCGCAAAAGCAATCGACCACCACGACCGAATTACAAAGGATTTCGGCGGTTTTGCCGTAAAGATCAACGGCAAGCAGGTAGGCCCCGGATGGGCGTATATGAATCCATTCTTTCCTCTCTCCTTCCCACAGAAAGCGCCTAATCACAGAAAGACGCTGACCGCGCTTGCGCAAGTCTGCGGCGATAGAACACAAGTGGTCAAAGAATCGGTTGAAACTTTGAAAGAGATGCTTTCCGAGGACGGTGTTCTTCGCACAACATTCGCTTCGTCTTATGAAAAAAGTCGTTTCAAGGACAATTTCCGCAGTGGACACCCTTATGCCGAGATAGGACTTGAACCCGATCACAAAAAGGACACGGCGATCTGGTGCGAGCTCACATTTTGGGCGGTTGAGTTTTTGCACATCATTGAAAATATGAAGTAATAAAGGCGGTAATAAAGATGGCAGAAATTATCAAAACATTCAAAGAAGAAATCCCCGCGATGCGGTTCCTCGGTAAAAAGTATCCGAATTTCGGTCCTATGTGGGGCGAGTGGTTTGCGAACGGATGGTTCGATAAGCTTGAGGAAGCAATGGGCGGTGTAGAGAAGATAACAGCTATTTGGGAGAACGGCGGCGGATACGTCGGACTTGAACGTCGCGCAGACGGACAGCCCTTCGAATATTGGATAGGTATGTTTACACCCGCGAACACTCCCGTTCCCGAAGGATTTTCATATATAGATTTTCCTGCAATAGGACTTGGCACGTGTTGGCTCTACGGAACGGAAAAGGAAGTCCATAAAACCAAGGCTTGTAAAGGCGCGGTCATTGATGCGGGACTTGAACTGTGGACTGATGAAAACGGCGGTGTATGGTCATTTGAAAACTGCACTTGTCCGAGATATACTACACCCGACGAGCAGGGAAATGTTATATTGGATTATTGTTATTTTGTGAAATGAAAAAACATCAAAAATCTATAGATTTCCTTCTCGAAAACGCCAATCCGTCGATTAAACTGCGCGTAAAGAAGGAGATCCTCGGCAGTATTACCGCAGAGGAAGAAGCGGAACTCATATCTCAGATCAAAAAAGAACCGATCTACACGCTGATAGCAAGCTGCCAAAAGGAAAACGGTTGGCTTGGAAACGGGTTTCACGGTCCGAATAAAAATGCGGGACCTTATGAAAATCAAGAGGTTGGAACAAAATGGCTTGCGGAAAAAGCTGTCGGCAAGAACGATCCCGTTTTGAAGCGAGCTATGGATGCCTTTATTACCACCGAACTAACCGATTTATGCTATCGCACCAAAGGGAAATATTTTGACGAGTTCCGATATGCCGCCAACGGTCAGAATCTTATCCGTTGCGCGTGTATCGCACGTGCGGGGTACGATGATATCATTGACATAAAACCGCAGATACAGTTGGCACTCGATTCCTTCAAGCGCGTGCTTGAAGTCGATTCGATCTTGGATATCACGCGCATAAAGAAGGTCAGCGGAAAAGAGAAGCGTGTTTTCAACGACTATGAAAAATGGCCTTGCTACTACCATCTCGATATTCTCGCGTATACAGAGTCTTGGAAAACCGAGGAAAACATCAAGCTGCTTGCAGAAGCAGTGAAAAAGCTGATGTGCACCGACCGTCCCGAGTGTCAGGTTGGCGGTGATAGTTGGGTCGGATACGTGCTTGGTACGGTTGGATGCTTGAAAGAGGGTTATACTCTCGGCTATGAAAAAGACGGAATCCGCCACACATATCTCGACCGCGTTGAATGGCTCTGCCGTTGCGGCCTTGCCCCGTACATTACCGAGCTTCAAGCCGAAGTTGAACTTCTCGCAAATTCCATTGATGAAAACGGAATTTGCCGCGCATCGGTCGATGAAAATCAATTGAGAGGCATCAGCACCTACGGCGGCCAACAACTTGAGGTCGATTGGAAAACCGAAACGAAAAAGCTTTGCGATATTACTTTCAGAGCATTGCTGATTATGCACTATTCAGAAGTAAAGAATTAATGCGAGGACAAACCTATGAAGAAAATACAAAAATCAATACATCCCGATGACTCGCTGCATTATGAGCAGATGGGTTTGAATAAAAACGAGGTCGAACTCTGGGAGGACGGCTCGCGCGTTGACGGCTCGAAGGGCTCTTATGAATGGTGGTACTACGATTCGCACTATCCCGACGGCACGGTGCTCGTCTTGTTCTTCTTTTCGAAGATGCCTATCGCCGTTGACGGGCCGATCAAGCCGATCTCGACGATGGAATTGACTCTTCCCGACGGCAGAAAGTTCTCCGAGGAGGTCTATGCCACACTCGAGGAAAGCCATTACGCCAAGGATAAGTGCGACGTCAAGATCGGCGAATGCTTCTGCCGCGGCGACCTCAAGCACTACGACGTCGTCTTCAAAGGCAAGACAATGAGCGCGCGCCTGAGTCTGGACGGAACGATCAGAGCTTGGCGCTCGCAGACGGGAAGTATCTTCTTCGGCGACAACGAGGAGCACTATTTCGCGTGGTTGCCTGCGATCCCCGAGGGTCGTGCCGTGGCGGACGTTACATTTGACGGCGGCAAGGAGCTGCACCTCGAAGGTTCGGGCTATCACGACCACAACTGGGGCAATATTTCGATGCTCAAGCTGATGCACCATTGGTATTGGGGCAGAGCGAAGATCGGAAATTACAAGGTCATCTCCTCGTGGATCACCGCGGAGAAAAAGTACGGCTACAAGGATCACGATGTTTTTATGATCGCAAAGGACGGTGAGATCCTCGGCGACAATTCCAACCATACGCTCAAATTCCTGCCCGAGGACAGATACATCGACGAGCACACCGGTAAGCCCGTATATAACAAGGTCATCTACGAATACACCACAGAGTCGGGCGACGAATACCGAATCACATACGACCGCAGCGGCGACATCAACAAGACTCGCTTCGTTGACGTGCTCCCCAAACCGCTCGGTCTGCTCGCCAAGCTGATCGGCTTCGACGGCGGATATCTGCGCTTCGAAGGCACGGCGACGATCGAGAAACTCGAATGCGGCAAGACCGTCGAAAAAGTCAGTGACCCCGCTGTATGGGAGCTGATGTACTTCGGCAAATCCTGCGCCGATGAGGAATACAGACTGAAAAACGGGATCAAATAAAGATAGGCTAAAAAGAAAGCGACGAGCTGACTCGTCGCTTTCTTTGGTTTTATATGATAGTGCAGAGTATTTCGAGAGCCGTTCGGATGCAGCTTTCGTCGGGCGCAAGGTATGCGCTGTGAAGGATCTGACCGTCGCCTTGGGATTCTGCGCGGCAACCGAGGTTGAAATAACAGCAGTCGGCTTGCTCGCAGAAAAAAGCGAAATCGTCGGCACCCAGACTTGGCGTGTCCATTTCAAATACATTATCCTCGCCTATCAAAGTGCGTATTTTTTGTGCTGTGATCTCGGTCAGCTTGCGGTCGTTGTAAAGCACGGGGTATTCGGTCGTATATTCAATCTGTGCCTCGCCGCCCTGACCCGAAGCAATATTTTCGCAAGTCGTCCTTACGATGCTTTTCAGTTGAGCCATAACTCCCATATCGAGTGCTCGCAGAGTGCCTGTCATTTTGACCTCTCCCGCAACGATATTACCCGCACTTCCGCCGTTTATGGTTCCAATACTGACAATGGTCGGGGTCGTGGGTGAAAAACGGCGCGATGGAACTGCTTGAAGGGCACAGACGATGGCAGAAGAGATAACTATTGCGTCGATGCCTTGTTCGGGATGTGCGCCGTGGCAGGATCTGCCTCGCACGGTAAGCTCGAAATCCGTCACCGCAGCATTCATTGCACCGGGAAGATAGGCGACAGCACCGCTCTTCATCGTCGGATCAATATGAAAACCGAATACACGGCTTACTTCGGGCTCAAGCATACATCCGTCAAGGATCATATCCTTGGCACCGCCCACGGTTTCCTCTGCGGGTTGAAAGAAGACCCGAACAGTTTGACCGAGCTCATCTTCCTGCGGCTTTAACAAGAGAAGAAGTCCAAGCGCGGCGGCAAGATGAATGTCATGCCCGCAGGCGTGCATAACGCCATCGTTCTTCGAGGCATATTCGAGTCCCGTTTCTTCCTTGATCGGCAAGGCGTCGAGCTCGGCGCGAATGCCGACGGCGCGGTCGCCTTTGCCAACCGAAGCTACTATTCCGTGCCCGTCGGGCAAGACGGTATATGAGATCTTGTTTTCGTCAAGAATACCGCAAACGTAGGCGATCGTTTCTTTTTCCTCGCCCGAAAGCTCGGGATACATATGCACGTGGCGGCGAATTTCGATAACCTTCGGAAGAATGCGGTTTATTTCTGAGAAAATGTTCATCAATCCACCTGCTTGCCGTCCATAAAGACAGCGCGTGTTTTGGTCAGATAGTGGAAGGGATGGCCGTTGAAAACAACGATGTCAGCGTCCTTGCCGATCTTGATCGAACCAACGCGATCTTCGATTCCGCAAACCTTCGCACCGTTGAGAGTGATCGCGCGGAACGCCGCCTGCTCGTCGAGACCTTCGCGTACTGCAAGTCCCGCAAAATAGGGAAGCATCCAAAGCGCGCAAACGTCGTGGTCCGTGGTCAGCGTAAATTCTACACCCGCGCGCGCAAGCTCGGCACACATAGCGAGGTTTCCGCCAACCGTTTCGGGTTTACCGGCAGGACCGATGCAAGGGCCGACGATGGGCATAATGCCCGCACGGGCAATCTCATCAATGATATCCGAGCCGCCTGTGGTATGTACTGTTACACAACGCAGATCGAATTCCTCGGATAGACGGATAGCTGTCAGAATATCGTCGCTGCGATGCGCGTGAACGTGCATGGGAATTTCGCGCTTCAAAAGCGGTATCAGAGCTTCGTATTTTGCATCGAAAACGTCATCGCCCTTTTCCTTTTTTGCCATATAGCGCTTTGCTTCTGTCATAGTTCTGCGGAAGATAGCGGCGATAGCCATACGTGTCATCGGAGTTGCGCCTCCCGATTCGCCGTAATTGCGCTTGGGATTTTCGCCCATAGCGCACTTCATTGCGGCGGGGGTCTTGATGACCATATCGGCAATATTTCTGCCGTAAAGCTTTACGGCGGCGGTCTGCCCGCCTATAACGTTTGTTGAGCCGGGGCAAGCGTTTACGGTAGTGATTCCCGCGCGTCTCGCCTTCGGAATGGCGATATCAAAGGGATAAAAGCCGTCCATTACACGCATATCGGGAGTTACGGGATTGGTCGTTTCGTTACAATCCTCGCCCTCCCAACGCTTTCCTTCCTCGGAAATACCGATATGGGAATGCGCGTCGATCATACCGGGGAAAATGAAACCTCCCTCGGCATCAAATGTTTCTCCGTTAAAATCAGGAGCATCGGCAAGCGCGCCGAAGCCCTTGATCTTACCGTTTTCGATATCAACGTAACCGTTTTGGTAGCTGCCGCATTCAACTGTGTGCAGCAGACCGTTTTGTATGCGAATCATAATGTTCCTCCTATTGCGGAATTACGAAAGATGCGATCAAAAGCAGGATCCCCGCCGCAACACGCGATATTATCAACGCAGCAGAACGGCGTTTTTCATTGAATATCTCAATATCTGCGGTTGTTTGCGGCGTGAGATCGTCCTCGAAATCCTCACCTTTTTGCATAAATGCGGGCTTATGCCGCTTGATCTCTTTGTCCTTGCGCCAAGCGTAAGGAGTTTTTATCTTTTTTTGTTTTGATTTACGGTAGAAAGGGAGCGAATTCGTCATTTTCAGATACTCAAACCATCCGAAGGCGATGAGTATCGCCCCGATCGCGCAAAGTGCCCAGACGAAATGCATTCTGTCGCGGTATATACCTCCGACGATCGCGGATAAAACGAGTCCTGTGCCGAAATAAGAGAAGGTTCGGCGGAAAAGCACAAGGCGGTAGGTTTTCTCCTCATCCGGTGTCAATTTGTCATCCGGAGATCTCATTTGCATATCCTTCCAGCTCTTTTGCATTGGCATAGATGAAGTGTCCGGGTGTGATTTCTGTCCAGTTCGGCATATCAACCGAGTAATCGTGCATTTCCGGATCATACTTTATGAGCTCTTTGTCCCGCTCGGTGTCGGGATCGGGGTGCGGAACTGCGGAAAGCAGCGCTTTTGTGTAGGGGTGAAGCGGATGCGCGAAAAGCTCGTCTGTCGGCGCAAGCTCAACAAGATGACCTTTGTGAATTACCGCTATACGGTCGGATATGAATTTTACCGCGGAAAGGTCGTGTGCTATAAACAGGTAGGTCAACGAGCGTTCGCGTTTCATTTTGTTGAGCAGGTTGATGACCTGCGCTCTGATCGAAACGTCGAGCGCGGAGATCGGCTCATCGGCTACAAGGAAATCGGGATTCATAATAAGGCTGCGCGCGATGCCGATCCTTTGACGCTGTCCGCCCGAAAACTCATGCGGGAATCGGGAGATGAATTCACCGGTGAGTCCTACCTCGGATAGTATGCTTTCGACCTTTGCAATTCTGTCTTCCTCATTTTCATAGAGGTGATAATTGTAAAGACCCTCGGAGATAATATAATCGACCTTGGCACGCTCATTAAGCGAAGCCATCGGGTCCTGGAATATCATCTGCATCTGCATATGAAGCTTTTTCTTGTCTGCGCGGGAGAGCTTGCCCGTGATCTTCGAGCCATTGAAGGTCACCTCACCGCCGACGTTACCCGTATAGATTCGCATAATGGCACGTCCGATGGTGGTCTTGCCCGAACCTGATTCGCCAACGAGTGAGAGTGTTTCACCCTTGTAAATATCAAAGCTTACCCCATCCACCGCGCGGAAGGTATTGCCTGCGATCTTGAATTTTACGCTAAGATCGCGCACGGTGATGAGCTTTTCAGCACCCGAGTAGTCAAAAGGCTCTTCGGGTATCTGCTTTTCTTGCAGCTCAGCATCTCGCTTTATGAGAGCATTGCGGTGATGCTCTGCTTGCGGGGAGAGAAGCCAAGTTCTTGCCCAATGCGTATCGGTAACGGGGAAGACTGGAGGTTCCTCCTCAAAGTCTATCTTCATCGCATCCGCATTGCGGGGTGCAAAAGCATCACCGACGATCTTCTTAAAAAGACTTGGCGGTGTGCCGTGGATTGAATAAAGATCGTTGCCTTTGGTTCCAAGCTGGGGAAGAGAGCGGAGAAGTGCCTTGGTATAGGGGTGCTCGGGGGATTTGAATATTTCGTGTACGTTTCCGTATTCAATGATCTTGCCCGCGTACATTACTGCGACCCAGTCGGCGACGTTTGCAACAACGCCGAGGTCGTGAGTGATGAAGACAACGCTCATCTTCAGCTCTTTCTGAAGCGACTTTATCAGCTCAAGCACCTGTGCCTGAACCGTAACGTCAAGCGCGGTGGTGGGCTCGTCGCAAATAAGTATTTCGGGTTTGCACGCGATGGCAGTAGCTATAACAACTCTTTGGCGCATACCACCCGAAAATTCGCCGGGGTATTGCTTGTATCTTTTTTCGGGATCGTGGATACCTACCTTGCGGAGAAGCTCGATCGTTTCAGCCTTTGCTTCATCGTGCGTTTTGCCGAAATGCCACATAATGACCTCGGCGATCTGCTCTCCGATGGTTCTGACGGGGTTGAGCGACGTCATAGGATCCTGGAAGACCATAGCGATCTTTTTGCCGCGAACTTTAAGCCATTGTTCCTCGGTGGTGTACGTTGCCATATCCTCTCCGTGGAACCAGAGCTCTCCTTCGTCGATGCGTCCGTTTTTGTCGAGCATACCGAGGAAGGTCTTTGTAAATACCGATTTGCCTGAACCCGATTCGCCGACGATGGCAAGAGTTTCGCCTTCGTAAACGTCAAGAGATGCACCGCGTATTGCTGTGAGCTCGGAGCCGCGAAGATTAAAGGTCACCTTGACGTTTCTTGCCGAGAGCAATCTTTCACCGTTGTGATACGGTGCACTTTTGTCGATTATTTCTCTTTCGCGCAGGGCGGCTGCAATTTCTTCGGGTGTAAGCTCAATTTTTTCTGCAGGGAGCGCTGTATTTTTATTCTTTTTCATATCAGTGCTCCTTTATACGTGATTTCTGGGGTCGGATGCGTCTGCGAATTTATTGCCGAGATAATAGAATGCTATGGTGATTATGCAAAGCACCGCCGCGGGCAGAAGCATCTGGTATGGGTGAAGCGTAAAGGACGCGCGTCCGTGGTTGACCATATTACCGAGCGTGATGGCGTCGACAGGCATACCTACTCCGACGAAGCCAAGGAATACCTCGGAACCGATCGAATACGGAATACACAGTGCGGCTTCCATAATTATAAGGCTGATAATATGAGGAATGATATTTCGTGTGGCTATGCGGCGCATCGGAGTACCGAGACATTGCGATGCAATATTGTATTCCGCATCGCGGATAGAAAGAATTCTGTTTCGGAAGAAGCGCGCTTCAACTATCCAGCCTCTCGATGCCATAGAAATGAACAGCGTGAAAAAGCTTGTGTTCATTATGTAAGCCAGCAAGACGAGATATACCGTGGACGGCACGTTTGTCATGATATTATATACTTCTACCATGATAGGGTCGAGCTTTTTGTTATATCCCCAAAGAGCTCCCATTATCATACCGATACCCACGTCGGACAGAGCAATGCAAAAAGCGAGAATGAAAGAATTGCGGCATCCGTACCAGGCGCGTGCAAAAATATCTCTTCCAAGACCGTCGGTGCCGAAGGGATGCTTAAAGCTCGGGCGGTGATTCCAGTCCATGGGATTGATCGATACCTTTGTCGGATCAACGGGAGAGAGAAGAGGATATAAAAAGCTCATCAGTAATATAAGTGACACTATAACGCAAAGCGCGATGACCGCCTTGGATTTAAAAAATGTGCGAAGGGTCGATCTCCAATAGGAATAGTTGGAGGCACCCGTTCTTTCACTTTCCGTAATGCTGAATTCCGCCGGCTCAAAGAGTGCGGGATCACGCATAAGGGAATTATGAAGTGCGTTTAATTTCTTTTCGGAATTGTTCATAATGACTCCGGTAATTTGAAATAAGAATTAATCTGCAAGTTTGATTCTGGGGTCTACGAAGGTAAGCAAAATGTCGCCGAGGAATACACCGAGGATCGACATTATCGCATACATAAGCACAAGTATCTGCACCAGATTGTTATCCTGCTGCTTTATTGCGGTGGTGAGAAGACCTCCGGTGCCCGGAATGGCATAAAGCGTTTCGATAACGAGTGAGCCCGAAATGATATTTAGCAGGTCTGCGGGAAGATACGCGGAAAGCGGAATTATCGCGTTGCGGAAAATATGCTTTTTCAGCACCGCACTTTTTGAAAGTCCTTTAACTGTTGCGAATTTAACGTAGTCCTGGTTTTCCTCGTCCACCATAAATCTGCGCAGCCAAAGCGCGTACCACGCAATGCTTGAAAGCGCAAGGCTGATGATGGGCAATATCCACGAAAGCGGTTTGTTGTCGTAATAAACCATGGGCAGATTGAACCATTTGGATATCTGCACCTGAATAAAGAAGAGATAAAGAAGACTTGGTACAGCGCGTATTATCATTATGTATCCGTTGCCGAGGGTGTCACCGAATCTATCGCGGAAGCGGACCATCATAAGTCCCATGGCAAGACCCGCAACGATTCCGAGAAGCATCGACCAAAAACCGAGAAAGGCTGTTACGGGTATCTTTTCGGCAAGGAGAGTGGTTATCGGAACCTTGGGGTATACGGTTATGCTTCTTCCGAGATCACCCTTGAAAAGATTCTTGACGAAACGCCAAAGCTGGACGAGCGGATGGTCGAGGAGGCCGAGATTACGAAGATATGCCATTCTGGTCTCTTCGTCGGTCTCCTTTATCATTTCATCGGGGAAGTATCCGTTAAGGGGCATAAATCGCAAAAGCATAAATACCACAACGAACACTATAACGATGGTTATAAGCGAACGGAGTATTCTTTTTAGAATATATTTTGTCATGCGTCCCGATCCTTTCGATCAAGTTAAAACACCGCTCCACCCCGCAGATGGGGACGGAGCGGTGACTTTGTTGATTGATTATAAATCAGTTCTGTGCGTTCTTATTTGCTTCCCAAGCTGCCTCGAGGATCTTGTACTCGTCAAGAGTGAGGGGCTCGGTTGCAACCTTCAGACCCTTGAAGCGTGCGTTACCGTAGAGGCATCTAGGCGAGGTGAAGGGAATCTCATAGCTCATGTGGTAACCACGGAGGCTGGAGATAACGGGGATCATATAAGCACCCTTGAGAAGGTAAGCTTCAGCCTGAGCAAAGTATTCGAGTCTTTCGTCGAATGTAGCTGCATTGAGTGCCTTTTCAATAAGAGCGTCATATTCGGGAACATTGTATGCACCGACGTTCTCAACGCCCTCGGTGGTGATTCTGCCGAGGATACCGGAAGGATCTGCATAACCGGTGGAGAGGGAATCCCAATAAATATCGTAATTGAAGGGGCCGTCAACACTGCCGCCAACGGTGCCGTAGAAGTCTCCGCTGGTGTCGAATGCGAGCTCAACGTCGATGTAATCTTCGCCGATCGCCTGCTCGACCATTGCCTCGAAGAGCTGAGCCATAATGATCTCGCTCTCATCGTCGGTACCTACGTAGATAAGAGTTACGGGGAGCTTGCCGTCAACCTTGGTCTTGACAACGGGGAGATAGTCAACGTCGCCTGCGGTAACGCCCTTGATGGTGCCGTCTGCCTCGCAAAGTTCAGCAATAGCGGCTTCCATATACTTGCGCGCTGCCTCAGGGTCTGCGCTGTAATCAGCGTTTGTTACGTCTGCGAGAGGAGCGAGCTGAGTGTAGTCAACGCCCTGGGAGTTGAAGATAGCACCCTCTGCGTTGATGGTGTTACGAACGAGTCTGGAGGGATCAACGGGCTCGCGGAGTGCGCCGAAGGAATTGCGGTTTACAGCGTGCTGAAGAGCGAGACGGAAGTTTTCGTTCTGAACGAAGGTGTTGAACTCGGGGTTAGCACCCTTGAAGTCGAGCCAGAGATAGTTGGTCGAGAAGCTGAATTCGTTGGGGATAAGGTTGTCGCCCCACTCACCGCTCTGGAGAGACTGGTAAGCCTCGGACTCAACAGAGGTGTAGTCGAGCTCGCCACGCTGGAACATTTCGAGAGAAGTGGTTCCATCGGGGATCATCTGGTATTCAACAGTCTTGATGTTAACGTTAGCCGCATCCCAGTACTTTGCATTAGCGGAAAGCTTGATGAGCTTGTCACGCTTGAACTCGGAAACGTAGTAAGCGCCGCAGTAAAGCATCTTGGTGTTGTCAACGCCGAAGTCCTCGCCGAGAGCCATTGCATAATCATACTCGATGGGGAGGAGAAGCATAGAGCTTTCGATAAGGGAGAGGAAGTAGGGTGCGCCGGATTCGAGAGTGTACTGAACGGTGTATTCGTCGAGAGCCTTAACGCCTACGATCTCGGAGAAACGAGCTTCAAGATCCTCGCGCTTAGTGGTGGTATCAACGCCGCAGTCGATGTCATCGAGACCCCAATAGTAATCATAAAGACCGCTGATGAGGTTACGGACAACGCGGAGGGAGTAAGCGCCGTTGAGGGGGTCACCGATATACTTGATACCGTCAACAAAGTCTTGCGCGGTAAGAGCATATTCGGTTTCCGCACCGGTGTGGTCGATCCACTTCAGACCCTGACGGATCTTAAAGGTCCAAACGGTGTAGTCTTCATTGTGCTCCCAGCTTTCAGCCATAGATCCTACGTAGTTGCCGTAGACATCGGGCTCTACAAGCCCGTCGATACAGTTGGAGACGATCTCACGGACAGTGGCATAGGAGGTGGAGAAATAGTTGAGAGAGGAATAGGAAGTTGAGAAATACGTTTTATATGTATCTCTGTACTGTTTGCTGCTGAGAATGTTCTCTGCATCTTTGAGTGCCTGCTCGGGATCGATAGTATCGTCATCTTTACATCCTGCAAAACCGATCACAAGCATAGAGATTACAAGGAACATAGCAAGCACACGAATCAATGTGTTTTTCATGATAAACCTCACTTTATAATATGTTTTAATAATTGTATCACAATTTGAATAAAAATACAATACATTTGGTGCAATTTGTAAGAACTTTTTTGCCAAAATTGCAATTTTAGTCGGACGATCATTCGGAAATCAAGAAAAAAACGAAAAAAATCCGCGAAGATGCACTTTTGACTTACAAATCTTGCATTTCTGTATCAAATGTAAATTGATGTTCTATTGTAATCCTCTTGTACCTGGATTGTCATCATATTGCTGAATTTGATACGCTGTAAACAAAGAAAAAGCCAACCGAAAACATAAAACGGCGGTTCTCAAAGCAGAGAACCGCCGTCATTTTGCATAAAGTAAAAATCTCAAAGTGTCGAAAACCCTTATGGAATATAGCTTTTTCGTGACAAATGTGGTAAAACATGTGGTCGTACCCGATTTTGAGCCGATTTTGAGCAAAAAAATAGCGGACGTTTTCGAGGCGGTGTAAACCGCTGTAAACAGCAAAAAAGCCCGAAAAAGCCCGTAAAATAAAGAAAATTAGGAGGTTCGTTATGAACCTCCGAACTGGTCTAACACCTTTAGATATATCCGAACTTTTCAGATCTGAAAACAGAACTGTTTTTGCATCGCGTTTGTAGTTGAATGTGAAAAGAAGACGGTCGTTGTAAACGAATATTGCATTGACGAAGGCGTCGATCAATCGTTTACGCTGCTCTAACACTGTAATGTCATATTCTCGCATACGCTCAAACCAAAATCGCACTTGTTCCTATGTAAGTAGTGGATGCTTCATCTTTTCCTTGACGATGTTCGTCTCAATATTACGGTGCTTTTCTTCGAGCGCGTCCAATCGTTTCTTGGTCATAGGTGTGATGATACCTTGTTCGATGGCTATTGATTGCTTTTTCTGTTTCGACAAGTTCACGTTCAAAATGGGGAATAACAGTATTTTCTTTCTGCTGGAACTCCATAAACATATGTACAATATCGTCAATCAACTTGTCATCGTTTAGTGCCTTTCTTTCCGAAAGGTCTGCTGAGTAATACTCTGCCATTCCTTCAAGCACCGATTCAAGAATAATACCCTCGGCACCTTCGGATATAGCTTCGGTTGCGGAAACCACTCGCACGTTGTTCTTTTTCAGAGCAGCTTTGTATTTAGCAGAGTCAAAACGGTTTCTCGAAAATCTGTCGAGTTTCCATACGATCACAACATCGTACGCTTTTCGAGCACTTTCCCGAATCATTCTTTGAAATTCGGGACGGTTGTCCGTTTTGGCAGAGTAGGCTCTGTCAATATAATGCTCAATAAGTCCTGTAAATCCGGGCTCAGCTATTCGCACGGTTACGTCGCGCTTTTTTCGCGGATCATTGCTGTAGAGAATGGTGCATCCGCAAGACGGATTCGCACACCTTGCTA
>JAZQJB010000083.1:0-33645 GCA_045541375.1 Eubacteriales bacterium
CGACCAACACCGAAAACATAGTCAAGATCCTCTGCTCCCTCGCCCACGACGACGGCTGTACCGTCATCATAGTCACCCACGACCCCGCGGTCGCCGAACAAGCCGACGCCGTCCTCCAAATGAAAGACGGCGCGTGGATATGAAAACTACCCCCGCCGAAAACATTTTTCGGCGGGGGTAACAGTATGTATTTTTTGTGTGGGTAAAGGTGACCGGCACGGGAGATCGAAATACTTGCCTCGCTGTGAGGAGAATACGGGAATCTGAACCCCCACGTGCGGATGAAGTGAGAGCGAAAATGAAATGCAGCTCGCCGCACGTTTTGTGTGTTTCCGCAAGCGGAAACACAGGGGGTTCTGATCCCATTGAGTTAGCAAAAAGAAAAGCCTCTCGCAAAGCGAGAGGCTTTTCTTTTTGGTGAAGCTGAACTTTTCAAATCCGAAATGTCCCCATTAACAAACTCAACCAGTTGATCGAGCATGATGGTAACGGGTTGGCTGCGATAATTAAACGATATAATAAGTCTGTCATCGAAAAGAACGATCGATTGCAGGAAACTGTCAAAAAGCCGTTGGCGTTGCTTTGGCATTGACAAGTCCATATTTCGGAACTTATCAAAGATGTACCAGATCTGATCCTCGGTAATTAGTTGAGATCCCATTTGTTCGCGCTCAATGTCGCACTTGATTCTTTCTTCTTCTGCCTCAAGTTCTTCAAGGCGGGTTTTCGTTGAACGTGTGCACACTCCCATTTAGTGGACGAAGGTAAGATTGCGCTGACACCTGCCGAAAAGTTATCTTATCTCAAAGAGGAAGAACAACTCGCCCTTGCCGATCTAATTCAAGATTATGATTCAACGCCTTCGCTTTCGCAAGCGGTCAAGCTCAAAGAAATGAGCGCAAAGCAGATGCTTGATGCGGATGTGATGTTTGAGATTATGAGTCGCCCGAAGCCTAATCAGAAGGAAACTCTGAAACTTGACTTGGAAGCACTACGTAATTTCTTTCCCGATTATACACCAAAGGATATGGAGAGCGCGATACTACAAATTTTGACCGAATGGCAAAAGAAAGAGCAGAGCAAGTTGCAGAGTCGCAGTAGCTGGGATAGAGAAGGGAGATGAATAATTGAGTTTGTATAAGAAATTGTATTATTTCGGTTTGTGGTTGCTCAGCAATAAGCTTGGACTGGCTGGAGGAGATTCTTTAACCGTTGAGCTACCAACCAAAATTACCGATCATGAATATGAAGCTCTTGCTCGTAGCTTTTTGCCGTATATTCTTGAATACTTCAGTAAGGAAGAAAACATGAAAGATTTCGAAGAGTGGAAAGCCAAACGAAAGCTCCAAAAAGAAAAGAGGGTGCAGGCGTGATGCCTGCACCCTAAAATTTAATATGGATAATTGAAGCAAAAAACAAATCCGAACACATCGTTTGTTACGAAGTAGTTCGGATTTATTTCTATTGATGACCCGTATGCTTATTACTATGATATTTTAGTTAGCACTTACACTATTTGTTTTTATCTGGCAATGAAATACTTTGCAATTTCATCAGCAACAAGTTGGTGACCTGCTTTGGTAGGATGGTTAGTATGTGACAAATATTTTGACAGATCGCTTTCTATCAATATGTTTCTATTATATGCTTCAAAGCTATCAGCCAAGCCTACATTATATTTATCAGCCAAGCTGCGTATTTGTTCGGTATGCTTGACTAATTGCTCCCAATGTTCATTCTTCTTATAATAGCTATTATCCCATGTCGGAGTACACAGAACAACCTTGATTTCCTCCGTCAAAGCATCATTTATCATACACTCCCATGCATGATAAGCCGATTCAAGACCTATAGCACGGTCATTTAGGCCATAATCGATTGTCAATATATCGGGCTTATGAGTAAGAACTTCTTCGCGAAAACGCTTCTTTCCCTGTTCGGAATTTTCTCCTCCTATGGCGGTAACGATAACATTTGTTACTGCAAATGGAAATCTCTCCTTGACCATACAGTGAAGCAAATGAGGATATGCCGAAAAAGTATTTACATACGGTGTTGCAAAGTAACCTGCAGGCACGCTATGTCCGTGACATACTATATTAACAAGCCGATTCTTGGGCCAATGAAGCTTCATTTCGTTCAATACCGGATCTAAATAATCAATTCCTTGTATCATAATAAATTATTTCCTTTCTGTTTTTCTTGTACTTTTATAATGAACATTGTTTATAATTATAAATATCCCACGCAAAATAAAGATGGCAAGCGGGCGTGTTTTCACGCGCCCGCTTTACCGCATCGGAAGATACGCTGGTGGTAATAATATCAAGCATTGCCGGGATTCCTAATCGTCAATTAATCTGCTTTTATGGCAAACATCACAATAAGCGGGAATCACAGATTTACCGGAGTCGATCATAAAAGAATCGAAAACGATTTAAGGGATTTAATCGATAGCCTTGAAGCTGTCTGTGATATCTTTAAGCAGTTTGGGAAGAGTTCTCGTATAAGGCTTGCTTGCGGTTGCCCAGCTTGTTGCTTTAGATGCACCCCAGCTCCATTGACCGCTCATATTGCCGAGGGTGTCGTTGAAGAGTCTTCCGAAATCAAATACGATTCCCGCACGGATAATATCGTACATCTGGGATTCAACGGAAGTATCGGAATATCTGAGCTTGAAGGTAGTCTCGAAGACTGCGGGAGAGGTCAGGCGGTAAGCCTCACTTGCCCAGCATTCAAGAACCGCTGCGGCGCGGTCTATATCTTCTGAAAGGGCGTAAATCGAATAGAAGGATATGGGGTTGCCGACCAAGGTAATATAGTTTTCCTGATCGTTATTATACTTGGGAACAGGAACAATACCGTGCGTGAAGTCACCTGTAAGGTAGTTTGCAATGTCATGGTGACGAGCCAGGGACATCAGTGCGTTTCCGTTACAGAATACCTTATGATACTTGGTATTATCGACATACACGGTTCCGGTAGTGACCCAGGCACCTATTGAATCGCTAAGATCGATAGCCTTATCGCCGAAGTAGTCATCGGAGATCTTGAAGAGATTTTCGGGATCTTTTTCTGCCTGTCTCAGGCCGGAACCATAGTAAAGAGAGTCAAAATGCCACCAAAGAGTGGACATACCGTAAAAGTCGTTTTCATTTGCGGAATTAGAGTTATCCAGATCCTGATACATATCCTTGGTGAGGAGCTGGAAGGTTTCGATGTTCCAGTTGTTATCAAGAACGTACTTGGAGGGTTCTGTGAGATCGGGATAATTCTTGAAAAGATTCTTGTTATAGAAAACCGCGTACATCTGATGAATGGAGTTGGTGGAAATATCACCGGAAACGAAGTACATCTTATCGCCTATCGTTGCTGTCTCGAGCATGACCTCGGGCCACCAGGGCTTTTCAAAGTCGAGATATTTTGCCTTCATAAGGTCTGCGCAGTAGCCGTACATTGAGGTGAGCGCGATAGTTAAGGAGTGAGCGGATATAATGTCATACGTTGTGTCGCCGGCTGCATACTGATTGCCGACGTGATTTGCATAATTCGCACCGACGTTGTTGTTGTACTGACCCTTGATGCCTACCCACTCAAAGGTAATGCCCAATTGGGATTCAACGTTTGCGTTACGCTGGTAGATAGCGTCGTTAATAATTTCGCCATTAGTGTTTTCAACAAAGAATTCGGGATTTTCAACGTCAGTCCACCAAAGAACAGTGACCTTCTCGCCGCCGAAATCAAGCTCTTCGGGAAGGGAGCTCTTGAGGAATCCGTTCTCGTCATAGGGGCTCTCGGTTTCCTCAACCACCGCCGAAGTATCGGGAGCGACCGTTGCGGCGGGAGCTTTTGTTGTTTCGTCAGAGGATCCCTCTGCGGGATCTGCTGTGTTGCTGCACGAAATGACGGGCAGTGCCATAATCAGGCAGAGGATGAGTGAAATAATTCTTTTGATTTTCATAATTGCCTCCATTTTATATTTTTTAATTAAATCCTTAAGGTTGCCAATATTCGGATATGGTTTCCTTCGCGAGCTGAACGTAACGCCTACCGCGCTCGTAGTCGCCGAAGATGGTGCCGACCTCTCTTTGAGCCACCTCGAGCAAGCATCCGCTCGACGCTTTACTGATATCTCTAAAGCATCTTCTTATAGCGTCTTCGTCAAGGGGCCCCGGCTCGGTTACGTACTCGGCCCTCGGCTTACTGTAATATACAACACGGCTTCCGCGCAGATACTCGCCGACCTGCTCCTCGTTATTAAAGGGGGATACAGAAAGCTTACGTAGATTATCCCATTTGGAAAGGTAATCGACCCAAAGGTTGTCCACTCTTTCACAACAGCCATATGAAAGCAATCCAAAACGCTTGACCATACGGTCGAAATAAGGATAAACGAATTCTCCATACATAGCAGGAGATACCGCAGTTGTTTCCTGTGATTCAAGGAAGCCCCAGACCTGCTTCGTGGACGTTATGTTACCGTCGGAGGGGAGCTCATCGGTAAATGCGAAGGATTCCTGAGCAACACGGGAGAATCCATTTGTCGGAAGAAGCAGTTTGTTTTCTTCTAAATAATCATAGTATCTCTCGTATACCTTCGTTGCCATATCCATCAGCTCGTGCAGCTTTTCGGGGCAGTCATACATTGACATATAGTATGTCTCCATATTGATCAGCATTACCAAAGGATTGGTGATAGCCCCCTTCAGGGATGCCTGCATAATGCGAGACGGAAGAATATCCCCGAATATGCTGTCCGCAAGAGCGCACCATTCTTTTGTGCCTTCCATATCAACAGTAAAACCGCCGCCGCGGAAAATATCGAAATCTTCCTCTATATCGTCGGTCAACGGCTCAATATGAAATCCGATAGAATCCTTTGCCTTGGTTATTATCGGATTTGCGCCGAAAGGAGAGCCTTTTACAAACATATTTACTTCAAATCTATCCGAGATCGGAGTATCGTCGTCGAAAAGCTCTCTGCCGACCATCGAGGACAGAAGCTGCCACTCCATTTTTCGTGCCTCTTTGCCTTCACAACGCATACGCGGACTTATGACCTCGCGCGTGAAATTCGAAAACAAAAGTCTCACCGTCGGTGTGTCGCGTACACCGCTGGCTTGCTTATCCCACATTTCAAGGATCTCGTCGTTGCGCAAACAGTTTGCAAGTGCCGCCTTACGAGCCGCCAGCTCGCGCAATATTTCGCGGTCCTTCAAAGATACGTTTATCATAGCAAAAACTCCTATCAAATGAATTTATTATTTTATTTGCCATAAAACTCGCGCTGAGCCGCAAAAAACGCATCAATATTTTCCCACGGTGTCATTGGCGGGATGTCGCAACCCGACGACAAAACGAAATTAGGAAATTTTGAGCATTTATTCAGTAATGCCAGCGTTTCCTCTCTTACTCTGTCGGGAGTTCCCATACGAAGTACACCTGCCGGGTCGATGTTACCCATTACAACAACATCAGACGGGACTTTTGCAATGATATCTTTCTCCAGATCCACCGCATTTCCAAAATGATAAGCTGCACATCCTGTCGCCATAATAGAATCGATCATCAGCGGCACGTTGTTTCCGCAATTATGATAAATTATAATGAACTCATCGCTCTGAACCGCGTCAACTATTTTCTTGACGTAAGGCGAGGCAAATTCCTCTTCGAGTGTGGGAGAAAGAAGTCCCGCAACCGGCTCCGCCATTACTATACCGTTCGCCCCTACCGATTTGTATGCCTTGGCATATTGGATCAGAAAAGAGGTGACCTTTTCAAGTACAATATGTACCATGTCGGGATCATCATAGCAATCCATCATTATCTCGGAAACGTCAAGCAGTCTGGCGGCAAGGGAGAATGGACCGATCATACCTGCGAGCACAGGGCGATCCGTTATCACTTTACATGCTTTTTCTATCGCATCAATATATAGCTGAGTCCTTCCGCTTCCCACCTCGGGTATTTGAAGCGCTTCAGCCTCATCCATATCGTTTATTATTCTTCCCTTGACCGTAGGAACTTCGTCATCGGATACTGCAACCTCAGCGCAGAAGCACTCTGCCTCAACCGACAGATCCATAAAGCTGACAGAAGCTGCGGTATCCGTTCTGTCGGCTACCGCCTTCATTCCATTCGCCTGCAATGCGCTATCCGAAATAAGCTCGCGAACTGTAACACCCAAAAGACTCACGCATGGGAAAGACAGGATCGGAATGGATTTCTTCTCACCGGATCTTTTGAAGGAATCTATCCATTGTTTCATATCGCGATTTAACATATTAAGTCCTTCTCCTTAATCCTTGCAAAATTCCACAGCCGCATCTGCTGCACTTGCCGCATCGACCGTATAACAGTCAGCGCCTATTTTGTCGCAATACTCCTGCGAAACAGGTGCTCCGCCTATCATAATTTTCACCTTGTCTCTGATGCCCTTTTCTTCTGCTAATTTCACCACTTCCGCCATAACAGGCATAGTGGTCGTGAGAAGAGCCGAGCAACAGATCACACGGCAATTTTGCTCGATAGCCGTCTCGACAAAAGTCTCCGGTGCGACGTCGGTTCCAAGATCAATAACCTCTAGCCCCTTTCCTTCAAGCATCATTTTTACAAGATTCTTTCCTATATCATGAAGATCTCCCTGAACTGTACCAATGCAAACCTTGCCAACCGCACGCTGCCCTGTTTCCTCAAGATGGGGCTTCAATATCTGCGCACCCATATTCATTGCTCTTGCCGCAACGAGAACCTCGGGAACAAACACCTCATTGTTTTTGAACTTTTCACCAATAATGCTCATACCACTCAGCAAACCTTCGTTGAGAATATCGTTAGGCTTTACTCCCTCATCAAGTGCCTGCTGTACAAGCTGTTTTACTATTTTAGATTTACCTTTTTGAAGATTTTCAGAAATATCATTCAAAATCCCCATTATTTTTTCTCCTTTTAGCAATTTAATATATTCATCTACATAAGTTTCAGGGTTAAGAGTTGATTGCCTGTATTCATTTGGCGTCATACCCATTTTCAACCTGAAATTCTTGTAAAAAGACGGGATATTGATAAATCCGCATTTTCCTGCGATATCGTTTATATTGGAATCACTTTTTTCTAAAAGCTGACAAACATTGTTCAATCTTATATCTCGTAGATAATCCGAAAAATATTTACCGGTGATTTTTGTAAATACTCGTCCCAGATGAGATTTGCTGATATAGAGCCTCTCAGCAATTTTTTCTTTCGTAAGTGATGGATCATGATATTCTTCGCGTATTATTTTAATGGCGCTGGATACAATATTCCATTCCTCGTATGATGCAAAAGAAAGGTTTTTTACAGAAGAATTTATATATCTTGAAATAGTTATCAAAAAATAAGAAAGCACACCCCTTATGGCATCTTTGTACTCATCTTTTCTCATTTCCGATTCGTTTTCGATAATACCCCAAAGGTAGCAAAGATTATCAAAAACCGTAGCATTTAATACAGCATATCCTAAAGTTGAGTTTTCACGAAATATACCATAACAATAGCGGTGGCTTGAATGACTGGCACACTCTCCACTGAACCAATCATTCGTATTCCAAAAAAGCCGCCTTATCTCAAAATCGTCACCCTCTTTTTCAATAAAAAAGCCATGAGGAGTGCGGGGAGGGATTACGAATATATCGCCTTGTTTGCTTGGAATATCCTTATCAAGAACGCGATGTATTCCAAATCCCGAGACAACCAAGGCTATCTCAAACATATCATTTGATTCAAGTTTCAAAAATGCTCGTTTTTCACTGAATATCTTTTTGCATGAAAGAATATTCGAAATAATTCCTATTTCGCTATTAGTACTATTTTCCATTGCTCTATCCCTTATAAAATGAAAAAAATAAAAAACACTTGAATCAATATGCAAACAACAATTTTACGTATTAATTATATCATAAGAAACAAGTTATGTAAATCTCGTTTTTGACTTTTTTTCGACGCTTCAAATAGCTCAAAAACATACAAAAAGCGGAAATCGTATAGTGAAGCCTGATTTCGCCAAAACGCTAATACATTTGCAGCCTTTATTAAGCCGCAGCATGATTTAGTGGATGAGTGCAAAGCAGACGATTGACGCGGATATGATGTTCGATGTTACGAAGAATGTAAAGCAAAACAAAATAAAACGAGTGTGCAGGCGCAATGCCTGCACACTCGTTTTTTAATATGGATAATTGAAATAAAAAACAAATCCGAACACATCGTTTGTGACGAAATAGTTCGGATTTGTTTCTATTGGTGACCCGTACGGGAATCTGAACCCCCACGTGCGGATGAAGCGAGAGCGAAAATGAAATGCAGCGTACCGCACGTTTTGTGTATTTCCGCAAGCGGAAACACACGGGGTTCTGATTCCATTGAGTTAGCAAAAAGAAAAGCACCTCGCGATGCGAGGTGCTTTTCTTATTGGTGACCCGTACGGGAGATCGAAATATTTGCCTCGCTGTGCGGCAAATGCCCTAAGCGCGCGAGTATTATATGATTATTCAGTAAAATTGTATTTGTATTTCTGTTTACGCGAGTCAAATGCAAATTGTTTGTCATTCGGGATATCTGCCTGTTTTGTATCAAATAGTATCAATTACCGTTTGACTAAAGCCATTTCCAATTTGCTGGGTTCGCTTCCGCGAAACGGGTTCAGCAAAAAGAAAAACACGACGCAGAGCGTCGTGCTTTTCTTATTGGTGACCCGTACGGGAATCTGAACTCCTGTGTGCGGATTCAATTTTAGCAAGAATACTATTTGGCTTACCGCACACCATAGCGAGTTTGCGTGCAAACTCGCGGAGTTCTGATTCAATATGATTCAAGAATAACAAAAAGCACCTCAAAAGAGGTGCTTTTTGTTATTGGTGACCCGTACGGGAATCGAACCCATGTTCCCAGCGTGAGAGGCTAGTGTCTTGACCGCTTGACCAACGGGCCATCGTTTGGTGCTTGAATATTATAGCATACTTTAATACGAATGTCAATACCTTTTTGAAAAAAAGTTCGGGGAAATGCGAAAAAATTATTCTTTTTGCGGGATTTTTTAGAAAAATGCTCTTTCGGGGATATTTTCCATTTCTTAATTGGGTGAATAGAGGTTTATTTATGGGTGAATAATAGTCACAAGCGCAAATATTGTGCAATTTTTATGAGGAGGCTTACCTATGATAATCGACCGTATTGCTCTCATTCTGACTATTGTCGGTGCTTTCAACTGGGGCGGCGTCGGGCTTTTCAAGTTTGACACCGTGGCTTGGCTCTTCGGAGGCAACGATACCCTTTGGGCGCGAATCGTGTATACCCTCGTTGCCCTCGCGGGGCTTTGGTGCGTCACGCTCCTGTTCCGCGCCCGCGATGATTACGAGGAATCCACAACAATGTAAAAATAAAGCGGAGCGCGAGCTCCGCTTTATTTTGTTAGGGCAAAACCACCATCAAACCGTTCGCAACCGCGCGGAGAGTACCGCCGGAGGGGCTGTTTTCGGTGACGAGGTTGCCTTGCTTGTTCTTGAGAATGAAGGTGGACGAGCCGCCGCCGTCGAGGTTTACGGCATTGACGCAGCCAAGGCTTGCCATTATGTATGCAAGATCGGCGAGCGATGCGCCGTTTGAGACGGAGGGCTGTCTGCCGTCAACGACGATGAGCACGACCGTGCCGTCCGCGGTGACACCTGCTGCGGTGCGCGGGTGGCGGGTATATGAAAACTCGGTGCTCGTTGCGAGGTTGTCGGTTGCGCCGTCTTTGAGTATGACGTGCGAAGCGCCGACAGCCGTTGTGAGCTTGTCTTTATAAGCCGCGTAATCGTCCTCGGTGCCCATCACGGCGTCGCCCTCGTGGGTGATGCCGAACCAGGGTCTGCCGCCGGTGCCGCTGATAAGCTTGCCGTCCTTGATGCAAAGTCCGCGCATCACATTCGTTCCGCCCATATCGAAGAAGTCTGCGTTAACGCCCGCGAGGACGTTTTTTCCGTTCGAAACAGCGGCGGAAAGCTGACTGCTCATCTTTGCGACGGTTCCGATCTTGTCCGCGCTGTCGGAGGGCATTGTGGTCTGAATGGTCGCCGAGCCCTTCTTCACGCTGATCGCATAAGCGCGGACGGGCGCGCCGTCCTTGTCATCGTAAACGATCTCGGTGTAAACGATGCCGGGCGCGACTTCGGTCGGGATCCAACTGATCGGAACAAGTCCGTTTGTGCCGGAGGAAACGCGGAGCCCCGAAATTTCACGGGCATTTGAAAGCTCGACCTTGTATTCGCCCGAAACGCCGAGGGGCATATATTCGAAGATAAATCTCTCGGCAGCGACCTCGCCAACCGATTCTGTGGTGAAGTCGATGAAGATATTGCCGTCCGACTCCGTGATGAAATAGCGCTGGGAAGTGAAGAATTCGTGATCGCCCTTACTGCCGTCAGTCTTGCCGCAGCCGTAGAAGATGGCGGGACCGCTCTTGTAGTCGGAGATCGGAACGATGGGGAGGTTGACACCGCAAACGCGGCTGATTCCCTGAACGAGCTTTTCGATACCCTTGCCGTTCTTGGAGGCGTCAACGATCGAGTATTCGGTGATCTCGCGCTCGCCAAGCTTCAGCGAGGTGATCGGGTAGCCGTTGTTGTAAAGGAACTCGACACCGCTTTTGAGCTCGGGTGCAGTTCCTTTCGAGATGACTTTTCCGTCTTCGTCCTCTTCGTAACCGAGAATGTCCTTGAGGAAGCTCTTAACGGCTGTCACGGTCGATTCGGGCGAGCCGCCGCAGATGACGATGACGTTTTCGCTGACGATCTTATAGGTCCAGTCGTAGTATGTAAGCGATTTGCTCACGCTCACCGAGTCCGCACGGTTGGTAGCGCCGACGAGGATCTCGAATTCCTCGGGCACGACCTCTGCGCCCTTACGGGTGAAGTCGGTCGACATGGGCAGACGGAATCCGCAAGCACTTTCGATACCGCGCGAAAGGAGCTGGAGTGCCTTGACTTCTTCGGCGGCGGATTCATCCGGACGGACGAGCTTGTATTCCGCCGTCAACTTGAAGCCGAGCGCTTCTGTTTCGGGCGCTTCCGTTATTGCGTCCGTGATGGGCGAAGTCGTCTCTTCCGCCACGCCGCCGGTGCAGGAAACTGCGCCCAAAAGAGTGCAGGCGAGCAGGAAGAGGGATAAAAGTCTTTTGAAATTATCCTTCATGGCTTATCAGTCGATGGGATTGCCCTCTTTGTCAAAGAGAGGAAGCTTTTCGAGGTAGATGAGGTCGTCACGCTTGGTGGCGTCGCCCTCGGCGAGGATCGCCATACGTCCGCAGATGTTTCCGCCTGCGGCGTTTACGAGCTTTTCGATAGCAAGGAGAGATTCGCCTGTCGAGATAACGTCGTCAACGATGAGGATCTTTTTGCCCTTCATAAGTTCCGCGTCCGCCTTGTCAAGATAGAGCTTCTGCTCCTTTGCGGTGGTGATCGAGTTGACGGTGACCTCGAAAACGCCGGTCATATAAAGCTTTGCCGCCTTGCGCGCGAGGAAGTATTTCTGATTTCCCGCAAGACGCGCCATTTCGTGAACGAGCGGAATGCCCTTCGCTTCGGCGGAGATGAGGTAGTCGTATTCGGGTGCGAGCTCGAGCATCTTTTTTGCGCAAGCGGTGGTAAGCTCGGGGTCGCCGAAGATGACGAACGCACCGATCTGAAGCTCATCGTTCAGTTTGCAAAGAGGAAGCGCGCGGTCACAGCCCGCGATGTTCATATTGTAATGTGTTTTAGCCATATTTTTTACTCCTTTGAGTTTTTTCTTCCATATAATTATATAAAACGGTGGGAAAAGTCAAGCTTTCTTGGAATAAGTATTGTTTCGCTTTTTATTGCTCTTTTGAGCGCTTTGAGAAGGCTTTGAGTTTTTTGAGCTCTTCTGCGGGCGGGCATTTTTTTGATTGCGCTGATTCTGATTTCTGCCCTGATTCTTGCCCTGCGGCTTGAAGGTGTTTTCGGGGCGGACGAGGCAATCCTTGCCCGTGCCGATGAGGTCCTCGCGGTGGGCGGCGATGAGTGCTTCGCGGACGAGGGGAGCGTTTTCGGGCTTGCCGTACTGCAGAAGTGCGCGCTGAAGTCGCTTTTCACGCGGATCGCGGGCGACGTAGACTTTCTTGCCCGTGAAGGGGTCGATTCCCGTTGCGAACATTACCGTCGAAGCCGTGCCGGGGGTGGGATAGAAGTCCTGAACCTGCTCGGGCGAGAGGTTTTCGCGCTTGAGATACTGCGCGAGTGCGATCGCGTCGTGCAGAGTCGAGCCGGGGTGGCTGGACATAAGGTAAGGAACAAGGTATTGCTCCTTGCCGCACTCACGGCAAAGGTCGAAGAATTTCTCGCGGAATCGGCGGTAGACCGAGAAATCGGGCTTGCCCATATAGGCGAGAACACCTGCCGAGCAATGCTCGGGCGCAACCTTGAGCTGTCCCGAAACGTTATCGCGGACGAGCTTGCGGAAGAAGGAGTCGTCGGGGTCTGCCATGAGGTAGTCAAAGCGGATTCCCGAGCGTATGAATACCTTTTTGATGCCCGGTATCGCCTCGACCGACTCGATCAGATCGTAATATTCCTTGTGATCGACCTTGAGGTTGGGGCAGGGCTTCGGCGCGAGGCATTTGCGGTTCGGGCAAACGCCGCTTTTGAGCTGTTTGTCGCAGGCGGGAGAGCGGAAATTCGCCGTGGGGCCGCCGACGTCGTGGATGTAACCCTTGAAATCGGGCATTTTAACGATCTCGCGCGCCTCGGCGAGAACGCTTTCCTTCGAGCGGCTGCGAACGCTTCGTCCCTGGTGGAATGCGAGAGCGCAGAAGTTGCAGGCGCCGAAGCAACCGCGGTTGTGCGTGATCGAGAAAGCAACCTCGGCAATCGCGGGCACGCCGCCGTCCTTGTCGTATATGGGATGTACCTTTCTTGTGTATGGGAGCGAGTAAACGCGGTCAAGCTCCTTGCGCTCAAGCGGCGGCATCGGGGGATTCTGCACCAAGAGCTTGTCGCCGTAAAGCTCGGTGATTGCTCTGCCGCCAATGGCGTCCTGCTCGCGGTACTGCGCGCCGAAAGCGTCGGCGTAGGCACGACCGCCTTCCTTCAGGCTTTCCCAATCAAGCTCCGCCGCAACGGGGAAGTGAACCTCTGGCTTGTCCGCAGGGCAAAGATAGCATGAGCCGCGCACGTCGCGGATCTTTTTAACGGGAACGCCCTTGTCAAGTAGTTCCGCAATGCGGAGAAGGATGTTTTCGCCCATTCCGTAGGTGAGAATATCAGCGCGGCTGTCGATGAGGATCGAGCGGCGCATACGGTCCTCCCAATAATCGTAGTGGGCGAATCGACGAAGCGAGGCTTCAAGGCCGCCAAGAATGATCGGCACGTCGCCGTAGGCTTGTCTGATCAGGTTCGAGTAAACGATGGTCGCGCGGTCGGGGCGCAAGCCGGTCTTTCCGCCGGGCGAATAATAGTCGTATCCTCTGCGGTGGCGAGTGACCGAGTAGTGCGAAACCATCGAGTCAACATTGCCCGCCGTGACGAGGAATCCGAGTCGGGGCTTGCCGAAGCGCTTGATGTCGTCAAGAGTCTTCCAGTTCGGCTGTGCCAGAATTGCGACGCGGTAACCCGCCGCCTCAAGCACGCGCGATATTATGGCAACGCCAAAAGAGGGATGATCGACGTAGGCATCCCCCGTAACATATACAAAATCGGGTCTGTCCCATCCGCGCGCCTCCATATCGGCGCGCGAAATGGGAAGAAATTCAGTTCCGAGCATTTTTAGTCTCCGAGATTATTTTTTAGTCTTCTTAATTCCGAAAAATTTTCGCAAAATGGGTGCCAGAATGGCGGGCGGGCGCATCAGAACGATCCTCATGTTTCCTCCTATTTGATGAGCATAAATCCCGCGCAGAGGAGAACTGCCGCCTCGATAAAGGCGAGGATCTTACCCGGCAACAAAAAGGCAAGGAGTATCCCCGCGCCGAAAGTCAGCGCAAGCACTCCAACCGTCTGCCGCATCTTCCTGCAATCTCTCATATTCCACCTCCGCATATCGTCTTCAATGACATTATATGCAGATGCGGGGCAAAAGTTCACGCGTCGCGCGATTCTATGAGATAAAGTGCGCCTTTTTTGACCGAGATGAGCGCGCAGTTGCCGTCGATCTCATTTGAGGTCGCAAAACCGCCGTTCTTTCGAGTGAGCCGTGCATTTTTGAGGGGATATTTCGCTCCCTCGATAGAAACGCCTTTAACGACGTCGGATGCGGGAATAAGCGAGAAATACTTGAATCCGCCGCCCCTGCCGATCAGAGCCGAGCCGCCGTTTAGGAAGTGCACGCGCGAATAACCGTCGGTTGCTATGGCGTAGTAATTGCGTGCGGCAAGGTCCTCGAGGATGGAGAGGTTTGCGAGCGTGTGGTCGAGTCTGCCCGAAAGTCCGCCGATGATGATGAAGGAGTCGGCACCGCGCTCGATGGCGATCTCGATCGCCGCCTGCGCGTCGGTGATGTCCTTTTCGGGCTTGAGGCGGATGACCTCGGCACTCTCGGGTATCTCGGATTCGGGGAAGGAGTCGAAATCGCCAACGGCAATGTCAACCCGATCGCCGAGCGCGAGCGCGTTGCGAATGCCCGAATCGGCGGCAACGGTGATGTCCTCGCCCTTCGGGTGTTCGGTTATGTAATTTGTGTCGATCTTACCGCCGACATAGATGAATGCTTTCATTGTCTTTTCTCCCAACGGGGCTTCGCCTTGAGCGTTTTATACATCGAAAGATAGCTTTCGTGGCGCGAGGGCGCTATCTCGCCGCGCTCGATGGCTTCAAGAATGGCGCAACCCTCTTCTTTTGTGTGCGAGCAGTCAAGATATCGGCACTCGCCGTAATGCTCGCGGAACTCGCGCATAGTGTCGGGGAGATCGTCAAAGGGGAAGAAATCGAAGTTTTCAAAGTCGATCATCGAAAATCCGGGTGTGTCGGCAAGGAATCCGCCGCCTTCGAGCGGAAAGAGCTCCGCCTGTCGCGTGGTGTGCTTTCCGCGCGCGATCTTTCGGCTGATCTCGCCCGCCGCAAGCTTCATTTCGGGGAAAAGGGCGTTGATAAGGGTCGATTTTCCAACACCCGATGCGCCGGCAAAAGCCGCAACCTTGCCCTTCAGGCGTTCTTTAATATAGGAAGAAAACTCCGCAATGCCCTCGCCCTCGTAGCAGGAAAGGCGGAAGGTGGGGTAGAGCGCGGAGGTGTAGGTCTTCTCAAGCTTTTCGGCAACCTCGACGTCAAGCTCGCATTTGCCGATGACGACCACAGCCTCGATGCCGTGGTATTCGGCGACCGAGAGGAGCTTGTCGATCGTTTCTGTCGCGGGAGCGGGAGCCGCCGCGGCACAAACGATGACGAGAATATCAAGATTCGAAAGCGGAGGGCGGATGAGCGAGTTGCGGCGGGGGAGAATTGCCGAAACCGCGCCCTCGGGCAGACCCGAGGAATCGTCCTGCGGAATTCCGCCTTCGGTGAAGGAATTGTCGGTGTAAATAAATTCGCAGATGTCGCCAACCTTGATCTTACCGCCGTCGGGCGTGCGAAGAGCACCGCGCGCGCGGGTCAAAAGCGACTTGCCTGCAAGGGGCGAGGGTGTATTCGGATAGAGTGCGGAATGAGTTTCCGCATCCGCGAGGCTGACGTAATAAAGTCCGCCGACGCCGCGAAGAACGCGGCATTGAGTTTTATATTCCATTCGTCACCTTTCTGTAAGTCCGAATTCGGCGGCGTAGACGTATGAAAGTGCCGCCTCGGTATAGCCCGCGCGTCGGTATTCAAGGGTCAGCAAGCTGCCCCCGCGCAGGGAATGGTTGTATTCAAATCTTCCGCCGATGCCGAGCTGATCGAATCCTATCGAGCCGTTAAGGGCGACCTTGCCCGCAGAACAGCTGATGACGGTGGGCGAAGCGGGATCAGCCGCGCAGATGAAGTGGTCTGCGCCCGCAAGGATCAGCGAGTCGCAAACGTCGGAGAGCGCGGAGGATACGTATTCGGTCGGAATGCCCTCTGCGGATGAAGCAAGTTGCTTGGTTGGCGCGGGGAGGATCGCCGAAACAGATCTCTTATATGAAGAAGCACGTGCGAAAAGCTTGCTCTCGCTTTCGATAAGATTGCAAAGATCGCTTGCGGATGCATAAACGTCAGCAACGTAAATGCTTGCCGTGACCGTTCCGCTCGAGTTTGCAACCGTCACAGAATAGGAGGCACCGTCCGTCAGCTTCTTGATGCATCCGGGGAAGGATGAGATGACCTCGCAGACCGTAACTCTCGGAATGTCGCCCGAAAGCTCACCCGGTGTGAAGCACCAGGGGGTCGAGGTCTTGTCAAGAATATCGGATATGCCCTGCCAGATGGCAGTCAGCTCTTGCCTCGTCTTTGCGCCGCCCTCAACTCCGCCGTTAAATACGACAAGGTTGGGCTTTGTGTTGGCAATTATGCCCTCAAGTGCGCGCAGAGTATAGGAATTCGAGTCGACGTGTGAGAATGTCAGAACCTTGACTTCGCCTTCGGAGATAATATCGGGGTTGTAATCGGTTTCGGGCGTGGGGCGGAGATCGAAGAGGTAGAGTTCCTCCGAGATATAGTACCCGCCAACGTAGGAGACCGAGTCGAGAAAGGCGTTCACGCCCTCGCGCACTCTCGCCGCGGAGGGGGAGGAGATGTCAATGCGATTGCCGCTTTGCTTGATCTCGAGTCCATCGCCGCCAAGGCGCGAAAGATTTTGCAGATAAGTGCCGTCAAGCAGCGAGGTTATTCCCACGTTGACGGTCAGAGTGGGTTCGGCATTGTAAAGAGCAAGCGTTTCCCCGTCAAGCGCGAGATATTCGGCATCGGAGAGAATGACGAAGTGCGCGTGGAAGCGTCCCTGAAGCTCTGATTTGATATGTACCGCCACTTCCTCGCCCCAGCTTTCTGCCTCGGGATAAACTATGACAAGGTGGGGGAAGAGCTTTGGCACCGCGGTGCCGTCAAGCTCGGGCATCTCGTCGTCAAAGGAGAAGGGAGGGGGCAGGGTGCTCTCGCCCGTGTCGGGCATTGCCGCGGGAAGCATCGTCAAAAGAAGCAGGGTGAAAACTGCCGCGACAGAGATCCGTATTAAATTTTTTCTGTCCGTCCTCAAAAGGGATTCTTTGATTTTTTGAAAGTTCGGCATGAATTTTGCTTTCCTTATTATAATATAAGTTGATTTTAAGGCAACTCGGGAACAAGCCAACCCGAGCTGAGCACAAGATCGACGGTGATCCAACCCTGGGGGCCGGAGATGACCTCGCCCGCGCCGGATGACTGGAAGATAACGGTGCCCTCGGGCGAGAAGCTTTGTGCGTAGCTGACGTTGCCGACGATAATGCCTGCCGCAAGCAAGCGTGCTTCGGCTTGATCGAGAGTCATTCCCGTTACGCTCGGAACGATGACGCTGACGGTGGGCGGTGTATATGCCGTGCCGCCGCTGAGAACGAGATCGATCTCAAGAACGCCTGTCGAAAGCTCGATCATTCCCTCGCCGGGCATCTGCGAGAGAACGGTGTCCTTGGGCTTGAGGCTCATTGCGTAGCTGAGATTCAGCTTGTATTCGCAAACGCCCTCGAACATATAGTCAAGAATAGCGCGTGCGCCGCTGAGCGACTGACCGACAAGGTTCATCATATTGACCTTGCGGGTGTATGTAGGACCGCCGCTGACCGTGAGAGTGACCGAATGGTTGTTCGATGCCACGGCATCTGCGGCGCTCGGCGACTGGAGAATTACGGTTCCCTCAGCCGCTTCGTCTCTGATCGTTATAAGTGTGACGTCAACGCCGTACTTTTCAAGCTCCTTCTTTGATTCCTCGGCATCTTTACCGAGAACGTCGGGGCAGACGTTGAGCGAAAAATCCTTTCCGCCGCTGACGATGAAGTCGATGGCGGTGATATAGGCATAAGCGCCGACACCCGCCTCGTGCGAGGTGGCAATGATGCTGCCCGCCTTCATGGGGGAGCAGGTGTAGGTCACGTCGCCGACAAGAAGGTTGTTTTCATCAAGAAAGGCTTTTGCCTCGCGCTCGCTCATTCCCACAAACTCGGGAAGAGTCACAAGAACCTGATCGGTGCCCGCGCTGACGTAAACGGTGATCATACTGCCGGGCTCGATCTTTTCGCCGGGCATCGGCTCGGTTGCATAGACGTATCCCTCGGGAATTGCGGCGTTTTCCTCACGGATGATGTTGACACCGTAGCCCTCGGAGCGCAGTTTGGTCTGCGCAAGGCGCCAGTTCATCATAAGATAGTCGCCAAATGTGACAAGCTCGGGGCCAAGGCTTACCGAGATCGTCACGCGGCAGGGCGATTTTCTGCGCGCGCCCGCGGAGGGCTTCTGCGAGATGACCTTGCCTTTTTCGACCGTGTTTGAAGTCAGATATTCAACGGTGACGATATAATCCTCCTCGTTGAAGCCGAGCTCTTCAATGATGCCCTCGCTGTATTCGACGCCAACGCTGTCGGGTACCTTGAGACTCGAGGTTCCGGGCGCGCCGAAGTTCAGCGCGTCAAGACCGTAAAATACCGAAACGAGTCCGACAAAGCAGACCGCGCAGGCGATTCCGAGCGCGATGGGGAAGAATGAGCGGCTCGGCGGTCTTTCGCGGCGGTTTCTCTGCGAGCGTGCATCTGTCGCCATCTGCTTGGGCGAGGGAACCGCGGCGAGGGGATTGTCACCCAGCCTGCGGATCTGGATAAAGACGTCCTTTGCCGTCTGATATCTGCGGCGCGGGTCTTTTTCCATAAGCGTGAGTATCAGCCTCTCGAGCCCGCGGGGGATCTGTCGGTTGATCTTTCGGGGCGGCAGAGGTCTGTCGTGGATCTGCATCATAAGGATGGAGATGGGGCGCTCGTCATCAAAGGGGAGTTTGCCCGTCGCCATTTCGTACATCAGAACACCGAAGGAGTAAAGGTCGGAGCGCGAGTCGGTCGACTTGCCCGCCGCCTGCTCGGGGCTGATGTAATAAACCGTTCCGATGGCATTGTCGGAGATCGTTTTGCCCTTGCTCTTTTCGGGTACCTTGGCGATGCCGAAGTCGGTCACCTTGATGAAACCGTCCTTGAGAACAAGAATATTCTGCGGCTTGATGTCGCGGTGAACGACGCCGCGGCTGTGCGCGTGCTCAAGTGCGGCAAGGATCTGCTCCGAAAAAGAGATGAATTCATCAAAATCGAGCGCGCCGCGCTTGTCCATATAGGTGCGCAGAGATATGCCGTCGATATACTCCATAACGAGGTATTTCTTCTCGGTTTTGAAGGATACCGCGCGGATCGAAACGATGTTGGGGTGCGAAAGCATAGAAACGACCTTGGATTCGTTCATAAAGATGTTGAGCGATTCCTTATCGTCCGCAACGTCGTCGCGAAGCATTTTTATGGCAACTGCGGAGCCGTCGCGGAGGTCGGTTGCCTTGAAGACAACGCTCATTCCGCCCGTTCCGAGGCATTTTTCTATTTTGTATCTCGAGTCGAGCGTGGTGCCGACGAGATCTTTGTACGATAGGTTTTTTTCCATAATCAAATATATTTATAATCCGTATTTTTTAAAGTTCGGCAATAACGACAGTTATATTATCGGGGCCTCCCGCGTTGTTTGCGGCGGCAACGAGTCTTTCTGTCTTCTCGCGCAGAGTACCCTCCGAGCAAACTATATCGGCAATCTCGGCGTCGCTGATGACACCGCAAAGTCCGTCGGTGCAAAGAAGGATATAGCGGGGGGCGTCGGGAGTACCGGGTGCGGGGCTCAGCGAATGAATATCAGCAACAACGTCACCGTCGATGCCGACAGCTCGGGTGATGATATTTCTCATAGGGGAGGTCTGTGCCTCCTCGTATGTAAGCTCGCCCATATCAACAAGCTGCTGAACGTAGGAGTGGTCCTTCGTCAGCTGCTCGATCTTGCCGCCCGAGATCTCATACATACGGCTGTCGCCGATGTTGAGCGAATATGCAAGAGTGTTCTCAACCACCAAAAGGGCAACGAGAGTGGTGCCCATATCCTCGAGTCTGCCGTCCGAGTCCTTTGCCTCTTTGTAAACGGCGCGGTTGGCTTCGGATGCCGAAGCCGAAAGCGAAAAGCGCAGACCGACACTGCCGAGATCGGGCTCGTCCTCGGGGTTATCGGGCAGAATATGCTCGCGCATAGATTGCGCAAAGGTATCAAGAGCGATTCTTGAGGCGATCGCGCCTCCTGCCACTCCGCCCATACCGTCACAAACTGCAAGCAGAGTGACCCCGGGGAGGATCTCGTAGATACCGAAGCAATCCTGATTTTCTGTGCGGCGAACGCCAACGTCGGTCTTTCCGTAAAATTTCATGAGAACACCTTTCTGTGTGTTTGAATGATGGTGGTTAGTTGTTGTCTTCTTTATGCTGTCGCCTGAGCTGTCCGCAAGATGCGTTGATGTCGGGGCCGAGCTTTCGGCGCACCGTTGCGCGTATGCCCTTTTTCTCAAGAGCCGCGCGGAATGCCTCGATCCCCGCAGGTGAGGGAGGCATAAGTCCCGTTTCCTTGACGGGATTGACGGGAATGAGATTTACGTGGATTGGGAATTTTTCACCGCGCGACGGCTTTCCGCGAAGGGCGGAATTGAGCACGCCCGCAAGGTGAGCGGCATCGGCGGGGGATGAATTCTGCCCGTCGATGAGGGTGTATTCGAAGGATATGCGCCGTCCCGTCGCGCGCCACCAGTCAAGGCAGGCGGCAAGAAGCTCTGCGACGTTCCATCGGTGGTTGATCGGCATGATCTTGTCCCTCACCTCGTCATCTGCGGCGTGGAGAGAGATCGAAAGGGTGATCGGCAGATTTTCCTTCATCAGCTTGCGGATACCGTCAACGTGACCGCAGGTCGAGAGGGAGATGTGTCTGTAGCCGATGCAGATGCCTCGCTCGTCGTTTACAAGGTGCAAAAAGCGGAGGACGTTGTCGTAATTGTCCATCGGCTCGCCGATTCCCATAAGTACAATGTTTGAAATGCGCTCGCCCATATCGGCGGATGCCACTATCACCTGACCGAGGATCTCGCCCGCAGATAGGTCGCGCACCTTGCCGCCGATCGTGGAGGCGCAGAAGGCGCAACCCATTCGGCATCCGACCTGCGAGGAAACGCAGATGGTGTTGCCGTGGTTGTAGCGCATAACGACAGATTCAATGCACTCGCCGTCGTGCAGGCGGAAGAGGTATTTCACCGTTCCGTCAACCTGCGAGACGAGCTTTTGCTCGATCTCGGGCATACGCGAGGGCATTGCTGCCTCGAGCTTTTCGGCTGTCGCCTTTGAAATATTCGTCATTCGGCTCGGCACGAGCCCCCTGTGAAGAGCGGGGAAGATCTGTCCCGCGCGGTATTTGGGCTCGCCGAGCGAGATCATCAGCTCCGTCAGCTCCTCGGGGTAGAGCGAGAGCAGATCTGTCTGTTTTGTTTCCATGGTTATGACTTTCTTGTGAGTTTTGAAATGAAGAATCCGTCGTGTTCCTGTGAGGGATAAAGCGTCAGCATACCCGCGGGGGCGTCGTGTTCGCCCACTTTGAAGGGGACGGCTTCAAAATCTTTATGTTCGGATAGGAATTTTTCTACAATATTCTCGTTTTCCTCGGGCAGGATCGTGCAGGTCGAGTAAACGAGCGTGCCGCCGACTTCGAGTGACTTTGAAACCGCGCAGAGGATGGAGTACTGAAGTGGAGGCAATTCCGCGTTCTTTGCAAGCGGGCGGTATTTGATCTCGGTCTTCTTTGCCGCGACTCCAAGCCCCGAGCAGGGCACGTCGCAGATGATCTTCGAGTATTTTTCACCGCAAGGCAGGGATGAATCGCGCTCCTCGGTCTTGATTATCGAAATACCGAGGCGTTCCGCACCCGATGAAATGAGCGGGAGTTTTGAGGCGTGCAAGTCGCGCGAGGTGATGCTTCCCGTGTTCTTCATCAGCATAGCCGCCGAGAAGGATTTTCCGCCCGGGCAAGCGCAGGCGTCAAGAAGCCTGTCGCCCTCGTGGGGGTCGAGCACGAGCGAGGAGATCTGCGAGGACTCGTCCTGAACGTAGCAAAGTCCCTCTGAGATCGCCGTGGGTAGACCCGAACCGACAACTCGGATGCCGTAAGGCGAGGTTGCGGTGGGAGTGCACTCGAATCCCTCGGATTCAAGGCGTGCGATAAGCTCGTCGCGGGTGGTGCGGAGAGTGTTTACGCGCAAAGTGAGCGCGGGAGTTTCAAGATAGGATGCGAGAATGCTTTCAGCTTTTTTTGTGCCGAAAAGCGAAACAAACTTCTCGCAAAGCTCGCGGGGAGCCGAATAGGTGACCGAAAGTCGCTCCGCGTCGGGTTGCGCGGGAAATTTGATCGCATCCGCGCGCAGGTATGAGCGCAGAATTGCGTTGATAAATCCGCGCGAGCGCGATCTCGCAAGGTTCACCGTCTCGTTGACGGCGGCGTGCGAGGGGATGCGGTCGAGGTAGCGGAGCTGATAAATTCCCATCCTCAAAAGGCAAAGCGCGTCGCGATCAAGCTTTGAAAGCGGAGCTTTCGAAAATTTTTGAATTATAAAATCAAGCGTTATGCGCCGCTCGGTCACACCCGAAACGATCTGCGAAAGCAGCGCGCGGTCGGCACCCTCAAAGGAGTGCTTCGAGATTGCCGAGTCGATCAGGCGGTTTGAGTAGCCCTCGCCCTCATCCTTTTCCATTCGCATCAGAATGTCGAGCGCGGCGCGGCGGACGTTTTTGTTTTCTGCCATTATCTTCTTCTGTTGTTAGAGAGAATCACGAGGCGGAGGATCTGAAGGAGCGAAACCGCAAGCGCGGCAACGTAGGTCATTGCAGCGGCGCGGAGAACTTTGCGCGCACCGTCAAGCTCCTCGTCGGTGTAGTTGCCCGAAGCCTCAAGAGCCGCCATTGCACGGCGCGAGGCGTTGAATTCAACGGGCAGGGTGACGACCTGGAAGAACACCGCAACCGAAAACGCGATGATCCCCGCCTGCATCATCAGAAAACCGAATGATGTTTCGGGATTCCAGGAGGAAAAGAGCAGTCCGAGCAGAAACAGCGGCATAGCAAGGCTCGATGCAAAATTGCAAACGGGTATGATCGACATACGAAGTTTGATCGGACCGTAACCCTCAGCGTGCTGAAGCGCGTGACCCGCCTCGTGCGCCGCAACTCCGATAGCCGCGGCAGTCGAAGCACCGCAAACGGTCTCGGAAAGGCTGATCGTATTGTCGCGCGGGTCATAATGGTCGGTCATGCTTCCCTTGATGCCCTTGATGGACACGTCATTAACTTTGCCGTAAGAAAGCACCTGCCGCGCCGCATCAGCGCCCGTAATACCGCGCGAAATTCTGACTCTTGAATATTTGTTAAACGTCGACTGTACCGAAACCTGCGCCCAGACGGAGATCACGAGTCCAATGAGGACGAGGATGTAGGTGGGGTCGAAATAGTAGAAGAAAGGCATTGTTTGGCTCCTTGACTTGGATAGTGCGTTGGATTTTATGCGGATCTTTGACGGAAAAAGAGTGGACAGTGGTCAGTGGACAGTAGACAGAAAGACGCGAGGCTGAAATGTCAAAAAATGATACTACTTTTTATTAATGATCTTTCCGCAGAACGATGACCAGAAAGCAAAACAAAATTATTTGCCCGCATCTTTCTGTTCACTGTCCACTGTTCACTGTTCACTTCTTAATTCAGGACATCCCCGCAAACGAGTTTCCGCCCTCTCAGATAATCGGCTGTGTCCATACGTCCCTTTCCTTCGGGGAGAACTTTGGTGATCTCGATTCTGCCGCAGCCGTCTTCGCCGCAGGCGATGATGATGGATTTGTCGGCAGAAACGACCTTGCCGATCTCTTCGGGCTTGCCGCTGTCGGCGACGCGGGATGCTACGAATTTGAGCATCTTGCCGTCGGGCATTCGGGCGTAGGAGAGGGGGAATGGCGAAAGACCGCGTATCTTGTTATGGATAGTATCTGCATCCTGTGCGAAATTTATGAGGCATTCGCTTTTCTCAATTTTTGCGGCGTAAGTCGGCTCGATTCCCGTCGAATCCTGCGGGATGCGGACAAGAGTGCCCGCGCGGATGGCGTCGATGGTCTTGAGCATAAGAGAGCCGCCAACCGCTGCCATTTTGTCGTGAATGGTCTCGAAATTATCCTCGGGGAGAATATCGACGCGCTCGGTCAAGAGAATGTCGCCAGTGTCGATTCCGTCCGCCATCATCATAGTGGTGATGCCCGTGAAAGCCTTGCCGTCGATGATCGCGCGCTGCATCGGCGCCGCGCCGCGATATTCGGGCAGAAGCGAGCCGTGAATGTTGATGCAACCGTGCTTGGGATAATCGAGCACGTTTCGCGGCAGAATTTTGCCGTAAGCGGCAACGATTATCAGCTCGGGGTCGATCTCTTCAAGAAAAGCGGCAAATTCCTCGCCCTTGAGGGTAGTCGGCTGATAAACGGGGATATTTCTTTCAAGCGCGCAGACCTTGACAGCGGAAGGAGTCAGCTTGTAGCCGCGTCCAACGGGTCTGTCGGGGAGAGTGATGACTCCGATAACGTCCTCGCCCGCGTCGCAGATTGCAGATAGAGCAACAGCAGCAAAATCGGGCGTACCCATAAATAATATTTTCATTTGATTGTACCTCACATTTCTTGCCTGCACGAAGCAAGCGGAAAGTTTTGGTCCACCTTTTTCAAAAGGTGGCAGATTCTTAAGGCAGAGCCTTAAGTCGCGCTCCGCAGAGGTGCGAAAACGGTTGCCTTCGGCAACCCCGCAAGCTTCGCTTGCTCACTCCCCTTGTGCTTCAAACGGGCGACGTCCCGTCGACCGTTTGGAAGGAGTAAAAACTCCCGCTTGTGGGAGTTTTTCGCTCCTTCACTCTCTTTTGCTTTAGCTTGGGTGCGAAAAATCTCGCGCGGCGCTGACTGCCCACCCCAACCCCTCCCGCAAGCGGGAGGGGCGGAGAGTGTGCGAAAATCTCATCGTTCTGGTTTCTGATCGCGAAGGAGATATATCTTCGATACTATATGCCTGCGGCACGATATGTTCGCCGTTGGCGAACGTGATTTATTTATCTTTCCTTCTCGCGTACTTCCGCAGACGGGGCGAAACACGCTCCTCTTCCTCTTCGGGCTCGTACATATACTCGGCAAAGTCGATGTAGAGATGACCGTCGAGGTGGTCGGTTTCGTGGCAGATGGCGCGGGCAAGGAGCTCGGTGCCTTCAAGCACGTATTCCTCACCGTTACGGTTCAGCGCCTTGACCTTGACATAATTCGGGCGCTTGACGTGTCCCGAACGGCCGGGGAGCGAAAGACAACCCTCGCTGCCCTCCTGCTCGCCCGAGGTTTCGATGATCTCGGGGTTGATCAGCTCGTGAACTGTGCCGGGCTCGGTCTCGATGACAACGGCGCGGAGAAGCACTCCGACCTGCGGTGCGGCAAGACCAACGCCGTTCGCGTCGCGCATCGTTTCTATCATATCGTCAAGAAGGGTGACGATTCGGGGAGTGATGCGGGGCACGGGGCGGCAAACTGTGCGGAGGGTGGGATCGTTATCTGTAAGAATCTTTCTTTTAGCCATGATGAATTTCCTTTATAAATTGGTGGGATTGAAATCTATCGAAAGCGTCGGGGCTGTCGCGCCCTCGGCGGGGAATTCGGTAAGTAATTGCGCGAAAAGCCTTCTCGTCTGCGCGCCGAGCTTGCATTTGACTACCATTCGCATTCGGTAGCGCGAGTCAACGCGGTAAACGGGCGCCTCAAAGGGACCAAAGAGAATGAAGGGCAAGTCGCGGTATTTTTCGGACGACGTCAGCGCGCGGAGGTTTTCGTTCAGCACGTTCGATGCCTTCAGCACGTCGCTCTCAACCTTGCCCGTCAGCGTCAGAAGAACAATGTCGCAGAAGGGAGGGAAGACAAGCGCGCGGCGCAGCCTTATCGTCCGCTTGTAAAAGGTCTCGTAATCCTGCATACTTGCAAGCTCGATGACCTCGTGGTCGGGGTTGTTGGTCTGTATGATCGCGCGTCCCGCCTTGTCGCGCCGTCCTGCTCTGCCGATGACCTGAGTCAGAAGCGCAAAGGTGCGTTCCTCGGCGCGGTAATCGTCGTAGTAAAGCGAGGCGTCGGCAAGAAGCACGCCGACAAGCGTGACGTCGGGGAAGTCGTGACCCTTCGTGACCATCTGCGTGCCGAGGAGGATATCCGCCTCGTGACGCTTGAATTTGCCGAGGAGCTCGCGGTATGAGTTCTTCGTTTGCGTCGTATCGGTGTCCATACGGAGAATTTTGGCATCGGGAAGAAGGAGGGAAAGCTCCTGCTCAACCCTTTGCGTGCCGTAGCCCATGCGGATGAGATGCTCGGATTTGCATTCGGGGCATTCGGTGGGAAGCGGCATTCGCCTGCCGCACCAATGGCAGACAAGCTCGCCCGCTTCATAATTGCCGCGGCGGGTGTGATAGGTCATTGAAACGCTGCAGGATGGGCACTTGATCGCCTCACCGCAAACGGCGCAGGAAACGTAATTGTTGTATCCGCGGCGGTTGAGGAAGAGGATCGATTGTTCGCCCTTCTCGAAGGTCTCAACAAGTGCGGCTGAAAGCTCGGCGCCGATGGGGGTGAGATTGCCCGTCCGTGCCTCGCCGCGCATATCGGCAACCACGACCTCGGGCAGCACCGCGTTTCCGTAGCGCTTCGTCAGCCTGATGAGTGTGTAAGCCCCGTCCTCCGCCTTTTTTCTGCTTTCAAGCGACGGCGTTGCCGAAGCGAGAAGCATCAGCGCCTTTGAATAGGCACAGCGCAGACGGGCAATGTCCCTCGCGTGGTAGCGCGGGGATGAGTCGGATTTGTAGGTGTGCTCTTGTTCCTCGTCAATGATGACGAGCCCAAGATTCTTTGTCGGCGCAAATATCGCGGAGCGCGTTCCGATAACGAGCCTCGCCGCGCCGTTTTTGATTCGGTTGTAGGAATCCTGCCGCTCTCCCGCCGACATTCCCGAGTGCAGAAGCGCGACCTCTTCGCCGTAGCGGGCGCAGAAGATCGAAAGCGTCTGCGGTGTCAGCGCGATCTCGGGGAGAAGAAGGATGACGTCGCGTCCCGATTCAAGAACGCGGTCGATCAGCGCGAGCATAACGCTTGTTTTTCCGCTTCCCGTAACGCCCTCAAGCAGAGCCGCGCGGGGCTCGCCCGATGAATAAAGCTCGGTGAGCGTGGCAAGCGCCTCGGATTGCTCGTCGCTGAGAACGAGCTCCCTTTTTTGCGCCGCCGCCTCGGCGTGGGCGTGAATGAGGATGAGATCGCGGTTGACCGATCTCTTTTCCTCCGAAATAAGTCCTTTTTTGAGCAGCGCGGACAAGTGCGCGGCCGTGATGTTGCCGCCCTCGCGCAGCTCGAGTGATGAAAGTGCCTCCCCGCATTCCATAAGCTTGCGGAGAGCCATCACCTGACCCTCGGATTTGATCTTTGCTACCTTTTTGCCCTCGATGATGCCGCCCGAGATGTGAATTTCAGCCGTTTTTTCATCGACGGCAAGCGAATAGACCGATTCGCTCTTGCCCGCCGAGGGATCGCAGACCTCAAGCTCGCGGCGTATGCATCCCGCTTTGAGCAATTTTTCAATCGATTCCGCGGTCTTCACGCCGAAGCGGTATTTGAGCGCTTCTTCGCCGACACGCCCGCGGCTGACGATGAGGTTGAAGATCATCATTGCCTGCGCGTTTTCAAGGATCGCCTTCGTCGGTGCCTTTTCGGTCGGGGAATAGTATTCCTCAAGCTTCGAAAGCGCGGCGGAGGGGATCATTGCGTGAATGGCGTCCGAGGTGGTGCAAAGAGTAGTCGAGCGCAGAAAACGCCAGATCTCAAGCATCTCGCCGTCAAGGTGGAGCCCTTCTGCACATTTTGCAAGGATCGGCTTGACCTTCCCTTCGGGCACGTCCGTGGTGTCCTTGATCGAGGTCACAAGCGCGATGCGCCTGCGGTTTCCGTTGCCGAATGGCAGACCGACGAAGTCGCCCGGGGTGATATTTACCCCCTCGGGGATCAGGTAATCATATTCGCGGTCAAGCGAGAACGGCGCATCCAGGAGATAAACGCCTGCGTATTTGATTGACATAGCGTGACCTCCGTTGTGCGGTGCAAGTGTAAAGTGAAAAGTGGAAAGTGTAAAGTTAAGGTGAATTTCCGCAACGCGGAAATTTTCCTATTGAACATTTTCCGCTTTGCGGAAATTATCATTCGGCGTAAGCCGATCATCATTCCGCCGAAGGCGGATCATCATTCTCGCGAAGCGAGATTACGAATTATTCGGATTTCCTTCGAAGGTCATTCCTTCTTCGGTCTTTTCGCAAATAACGTATTCGCCGTCGTCGAGCTTGTCGATGGCGATCTTAACAGCCTTTCTGTCGCGGTAGTCGGCGTTGACTGCGTGCTCCATCATGGGGCGGTCGATGTCCTTGTTGCCGGTAAGCTGCTTTTCAGCGTTCTTGCGCTGGGTGGAGTACTCGTCGGTGATGATGCGAGCGCATTTTGCAGTCGCGATAGCGAGCTGATAGCGGTTGTACTTGCCCTGTGTGAGCTTTGCAATGGTGGGATAGATCATAATGTTCTCCTTTATTTGTGTAATAATAATTTTTAAAATCTATTCCTCGTCGTCATCGGAGGATGTGTCGCCCTCGAGTCGGCGGGCGATCTTTTCTGTCGTGAGCGCGGAAAGAATGACGTGCTCGGAGTCGGTGATGAGCACCGATCTTGTCTTGCGGCCGCAGGAAACGTCGATAACTCTGCCCATTTCCTTGGCATCTTGTATAAGTCTTTTGACGGGCGCGGATTCGGGGCTGACCAGAGCGACGATTCGCTCAACGGCAACCGAATTTCCGTACCCTACGCTGATGAATTTCATTGTTTGAGGCCTCTTATTCTATGTTCTGAATTTGCTCGCGGATCTTTTCGGATTCGTTCTTCATTTCAACAACGAGCTTTGCAATGTCCGCGTTTTGGCACTTCGAGCCGATGGTGTTGATCTCGCGGCTCGATTCCTGAAGCTGAAAATCGAACTTGCGTCCAACGGGGATGTCAAGCCCCGCCATGTCCTCAAGTGCGGCAAAGTGCGAACGCAGGCGAACGAGCTCCTCGTCAATGGCGATCTTGTCTGCCCAGATCGCGCATTCGGTGAGGATGCGGTTCTCGTCAACCGTGATGCGGTTGTCGGCAAGAACGGCGATCAGGCGCTGCTTTATGCGGTCGCGAGCCGATTCGATCTCGCCCTTCGAGATCTCCTCAATGCGGTCGGTGAGTGTTCGCAGATGCGCGATCTTTGCGAGAATGTCGCGGCGAAGGTTTTCACCCTCGCGCAGTCTTTCGGCAACGAATTCGCGGCACGCCTCGTCGATAACAGGCAGAATGTCAGCCCAAACGGCGTCAAGATCCTCGCCGACCTCGCGGACGGTGAAGATGTCGCGGTTCTGCGCCACCGTCATGACCGAAATGTCGTCGGTGAGCGAAAATTTGTCGCGCAACTCGCGAAGAGCGGCAATGTATCCCTCGGCGTAGGCGCTGTCAAGCGCGAGAGTGTTGCCCGAGGAAGAGGAATTGACGTAATTTATGAAAACGTCAACGCGCCCGCGGCTGATCGGGTGCGCCGTGACCGCGCCCTTGATTCGTGCCTCGAGGGGCGAAAGCGTGCGCGGAGCCTTGACGCTGAGGTCAAGGAACTTGCTGTTGACCGATTTGAGCTCGACCGTGATCTCGCGCTCGTCGGTGAGAAGAGCCGCGCGGCCGTAAGCTGTCATGCTTCTGAACATATTTTTGCTCCTTTTCGGATGATTGTAATATATTATATAACTAAATAACACTTATCCATTATGACATATATATTTAATTATACTATATTTTAAGCCAAATGTCAAGTTATTTATTTGCTTAACTCTCCAAGGCGAAAAACTGCCGTAATTGATTTTGTAAAATTTTTGTGAATTAACATAAAAAGTGTGCTTTTTGAGCAATAAAATATCGCAAACCTCTTGCAAAATCGCGAAAAATATTATATAATATGGTGTAATTTTATGAAAACAAACCACGGAGGTATTTACTATGGTAACAGCCGGCGATTTCAAAAACGGTGTAACATTCGAAATGGAGGGCAACGTATTCCAGGTTGTCGAGTTCCAGCACGTTAAGCCCGGAAAGGGTGCGGCTTTCGTCCGCACAAAGATGAAGAACGTTATTACCGGTGCGGTAATCGAGCGTTCCTTCTCCCCCACAGACAAATTTGACAGCGCATATATCGAAAGAAGAGATATGCAGTATTCCTACAATGACGGCGATCTTTACTATTTCATGGACATGGAGTCCTTTGATATGGTTCCCCTCAACAAGGAAGTTCTTCCCGATTCCTTTAAGTTCGTAAAGGAAGAGATGATGTGCAAGCTTTGCTCCTTCAAGGGCAAGGTATTCAGCGTAGAGCCCCCCACATTCGTTGATCTCGAGATCACCGATACCGACCCCGGCTTCGCAGGCAACACTGCAACCAACACCCTCAAGCCCGCAACCGTTGAGACCGGCGCTGAGATCAAGGTTCCCCTCTTCATCGAGGTTGGCGAGATCATCAAGATCGACACCAGAACCGGCGAGTATCTCTCCCGCGCATAATCTCGGAGGACGCTGAATATGGCACTCAAGGAAAAGGCAGCTTATCTCAAGGGTCTTGCTGACGGTCTTGATTTCGACAAGACCACCGCAGAGGGCAAGCTTATTGCCGCTATGCTTGAGCTTCTCGGCGAAATGACCGAGGCTATCGAAGAGATCGGCGAGGATATGGAATATCTCGGCGATTACATCGAAGAAGTGGACAAGGACCTCGGCGAGCTCGAAGAGTATTGCTACGAGGACGACTGCGACTGCTGCGATTGCGACGATTGTGATTGCGATTGCGACGATTGCACTTGTCTTGCTTGCCTCGACGAAGAATTCGACTTCGACGACGAGGAAGAGGAAGAAGAGAACGAGTAATTCTCGCAATATAACGGGGCTGTGTTAACAAAAACGGCCCCGTTTTTGTTAAGTGTAAAGTGAAAAGTGGAAAGTGAAAAGTTGTGGTAGCTTTTTTCGCTGCGCTCAAAAAGTATTTTTATAAAAATGGAAATTTCCGAGCGTCCGCGAGGAAATTATCCTTAACTTTACACTTTACGCTTTACACTTTTCACTTACTTTAGTCAATCATCCGAATTTTATTTTTCCACCAAACAAAGGAGAAAGAACATGTCAAAGCCCAATATAATCTTAATAATGACCGATCAGCAGAGGGTTGATACCATCTCGGCGCTCGGTAATGATAGGTACATAACGCCGAATCTCGACCGCCTGGCGCGGGAGGGTATGATCTTTGATAACTGTTTTTGCGTGTCGCCAACTTGTATGCCTTCGCGTGCGGCGCTGTTCAACTGCAAGTACCCGGGCAGAACGGGTGTTTACAGCAACAGTGACAGCTGGGAGCATTCCTGGGTCGAGCAGCTTGCGGACGCGGGATATCATTGCATAAACGTCGGCAAGATGCATACGTATCCTTATGATGTCCCCTGCGGATTCCATCAGAGATACGTCGTTGAGAACAAGGATCGCCGCTGTGACCGAATGGGTCTTGACAACAAGTGCGGCCGCTTCGAGGACGAGCTTGACAAGTTCTTCTATTGGGCGGGTATGAAGAAGCCCGAGAGGAAGTACTTTGCCGAGCATTTCCCCGATTACTATGATGCAGTCGGCTGCTTCACTTGGCCTTTTGAGGAAAAATTTCACCACGATGCCTTCGTTGGCGATATGGCTTTGCGTGTCCTCGAGCACAGAAAGACAGATGAGCCGCTCTTTTTGCAGATCGGATTCCCCGGCCCGCACCCGCCTTTCGACCCGCCGCAGAGATTCATTGATATGTATGACGGAGTCGAGTTTTCGGGCGAGATCATCAGCGCGGAGGAAGCGGACAGACAGCCGAAGGCACAGCGTATGTTCCGTGAGAGAGGACACACGCGCGGTATGGACGGTGTTATCTGGCCCGTCGATCCGACACCCGAGCAGATGAAGCGTATGAGAAAGAATTACGCGGCGAACGTGACGATGATCGACGAAAAGATCGGTCAGATAATGGATTCGCTTCGTGAGAAAGGATATCTTGAGGATGCGATCGTCGTCTTCACCTCGGATCACGGCGAATGTCTCGGCGACCACAGGCTTTTTGAAAAATGGTGTATGTATGATTGCATCACGCGCATCCCCGCGATCGTCTGGGGAAGCGAGAAGTACGTAAAGTCGGGAGCACGAAGCGCGGAGCTTGTCGAGCAGTTCGACGTTATGCACACGGTGCTCGAAATGGCGGGAATCAAGCTCCCCGACGATTGCCAATCCGTCTCGCTCGGTGCTTTCAATTCGGATATCAAGGGTCGCGACTGCGTTTTTGCCGAGCACGCCGTCGACCACGTCATGCGCGGCTGCGAGTTTATGACGATGGCAAGAACGAAGGACTACAAATACGTTCACTACCAGAACGAGGAGAGCGAGGACGAGCTTTACGACCTCGCAAACGATCCCGAGGAGAGAGTCAACCTTTATCATAACGACCGCTACCACGCCGTCCGCGACAAGATGATAATGCGAATGCTTGATTTCAAGTGTATGCACCATTACGGCGTGCCCGAGATCTATAAGGAATGCCTCAAAAACGAGCCGCCGGTGAAATTATAAGTGTAGAGTGTAAAGTGAAAAGTGTAAAGTGGAGGAAACTTTTCGGCAAGCCGAAAAGTATAAATAATAAATGAAAATTTCCGAGCATAGCGAGGAAATTATCCTTAACTTTTCACTTTTCACTGTTCACTTTCCACTTCTCAGACAAATATCTGTTTAAGGAGAAAGCAAATGAACAACAACCCCTTCGACAATTACAAAGGCACGTCGGATTCCGCGGTGCGCGGAGGCTTGCGCGAGCTGCCGATGAATTGGTATAAGTTCCTTATCTACGTCGCGCTGTGGTTTTCGGCGGCGGTGAACATTCTCGGTGCGATCCCGTATTTTACGGGCACGTCGCAGACCGAGGAAGTGCTCGCGCAATTCCCGATCCTCTCGACGATCGACCTCTTTTACGGCGTTCTGACGCTCGGAATGGGCGCTTTGGCGGTATATACCCGCTTTGCGCTTGCGGGATATAAAAAGACCGCGCCCCGCCTCATCGTCGGGCTCTATGCCTATGGACTTGTCATTTCGCTTGCCTATAACGCCCTCGTGCTGTCGATCACCTCGTCGCTCTACGCCCCCGTCGATCTCATCATCACGGGTATGTCGGTCGGCACATCGATGATCATCAACGTCGCAATGGTGATCTGCAACCACATATATTTTAAGAAGAGGAAAAGACTTTTCAATAAATAAAGAAAAAAGCTGTCTCGTCGGAGGCAGCTTTTTGAGTGCAGAGGGCAGAGTTAAGAGTGCAGAGTTGAGGAGAATTTCCATAGCTTCGCTCGGAAATTTTCGATTTAATTTCGCACTTGGTTACGTTTGGGCGAAAAAACCTCGCGCGGTGCTCTATACCCTCCCAACCCTCCCGCAAGCGGGAGGGCT
>JAZQJB010000084.1:0-8342 GCA_045541375.1 Eubacteriales bacterium
CGGAAGCCGATCAGGGTGATGACCGAGGAGCCCGCGTCGGTGAGGTTGTTGAAGGCGTCAGCCATGATCGAGATCGAGCCGCTGATAACGCCCGCAAGAAGCTTGATGGCGAAAAGCAGGATGTTCAGAATGATTCCCATAATGCCGCAAAGAGTACCGTAAGCACTTCTCACAGCAGGCGACGAGGTATCCGAACTGTCCTTGATGAAGATTTTTGAGAGTAGACTTATCAAATTGTGCCTCCGAAAAAAGATGTTATTGGAGGAACCCTTGCGGGCTCCTCCAATATATTTATATGTGGCTTAGTCAACAACTACCACGCCGTCTTCTTTAACGGTGACGGTCATACCGTCCTTGACGTAGGAAAGGAATTCCTCGCCGAGGCAGTCGATAACGGGCATATTGATGTCCTCACACCAAACGCTTGCAAGAACCGCGCCTGCGGCTGCGAGCGAGTCGATGTGCTCGGAGAAGAGCATACAAGCGGGCTGGCGCTTCATTGAGCAAGCGCAGTAGAGAACAAGACCGCCCGTGGTCGAGCCGATGGTCTGGGGCAGGCAGAGAGCCTTGCCGCAGAGGGGCTTGCCGTTGAGCTCGGGGTTGTTCTGGTCGCCGCACTTGGTCTGTTTGTCGCCGAACTGCAGAGCCATCTGCATAGATGCGAGGGTATTGAAGCCCTGTGTGGTAACAACGGCTTCAGCGGTGGTCGTACCGGGGGTTACAACGCGTCCTTTGAATTCTCTCATTTTCATTTACCTCCCTTTGTGATAGCTGCAAGAATTTCGTCGTCGGTGTAATAGCGCGCGGAGGTGTAGGTGCGGAGCTTATTCGACGAGGTGATGACGGGCATCTTCTTACAGAGCGGGTTGTTCATATACATAAGGGGACAGATATAGGAGGTGATAACGCCCGTTGCCTTGAGGCGAGCGGCGTAATCGGTCTTGTTGAACTCCTCAAGAACCTTGGGAGGTGCGGTGAAGACGGTGGGAATGAGGACGGTCTTGTTGCCTGCGGCTTTGAGAGCGGCTTCAACCTTGTCGGTCCAGTCCTTGAGCTGCTGGAGCGACATGTGCGGGCATCCCATAAAGCAGAGCTTCGGAGTAGCATCGGGATCCTTCCAGACAACGGGGTAGTTAGCCTTTACTCTCTCGAGCTCTTCATCGGTGATTACGTATTCCTTTGCGCCCTCGGCGATGAGTGCCTTGCCAAGCTCCTTTGCCTCGGGGGTGAGGTTGTCGATATGGTAAAGTCCGACTGCGCCGTTCGATGCGGTTGCCGCGCCGAAATCCTTGAGGTAGGTGCAAGCTGAGTCGTCAAGCTCGCTTCCGATCCACTTGTCAAGTCCGATAACGTAGGGAACGTCCTCCATTACCTTCATACCGATAGCGGAGCCGAGAAGCTGAGCCTCGGGCTTCTTGGTGGTTTCGATCTTGACGATCCAAGTCGCCTTTCTGCCCTCATCGGTGAGAAGACCGAAGTAGGGAACGTAGCCGACGATCGAGCCCATAATGTCCATAATACCCGAGTTACGGTTGCAGCGCGCGCCGAGTACGGAGTTTGCGTAAACGACCGCGGAGGATTCTGCCCACGAGAGGACGTCACCCTTTTCGGGCTTGTTGCCAACCTGATCAAGGTAGCAAGCGCAGGTGAAAGCATCGTCAGAGAGAAGACCGAGCTTCTTGAGCTGTCCCTCATAGAAATCCTGCTTTGTATACATCAGCTTGTTGAAAACAAGATTCTGCAGGAAGTTTGCGGGAACGTTCTTGTCGATGGGACGGGGGTCGACCGAGAAGGTCTGACCCGACTTTACGCCCGCGTCGAGAAGCTGCTGCATAAGGTCGTAAACGGGTGCCATAACCTTGAGACCGAAGGAGGTTACAAGGTGATTGTGCTTTGATGTAACGGGAACCATCTTTTCGGCCCCGAAAGCGTCACCGAACATAACAAGGGTCTTCATGACCTTCGCCATAGTCTCGCCCTGCGAGCCGTTCAGTATCGCCTGCTGTTCTTCATTAAGATACATATCCATATCCTTTCATTCAATAAAAATGATTTTCGAGCCACGCGAGAAAATCTTCCGAAACCTTCGCCAAAGGCGAAGATTTCACCGAGCGAAGCTCGATTTCACCGCGCAACGCGCGATTTCACCCGCCGAAGGCGGATTTCATTGCAACAAAGATCGTCAGATCTTTGTTGCCACGTCCCAAGCGCCCCAAATTACAGAGCGGAGGTTGCCGACCTTCTGCGCGTCTCCGATGACGTGAACGCCCTTGGTTTCGATGGGTGCGGGATTATATCCAACCGAGAGAATAACCGAATCAGCCTCGATCTCAAAAGTCTTGCCTTCCTTGTCGGCAACGACTACCGCGCCGTCCTTGATCTCCTTGACGCCGGTTTCGAGATATACGGGCAGATTGTTCGCCTTGAAGCAGTCGCGGAGGTAGGAGGTGTTTGCAAGGCAGATGCCGGGGGTGACGATGAGGTCATCCATCATCTCAACGATCGCGGGCTTCTTGCCCTGAAGGAAGAGCTCGTATGCGATCTCGCATCCTGTCAGACCGCCGCCGATGACAACAATTCGTTCGCCAACCTGCTTCTTACCGAGGAGGAAATCAACGGCTTCGATCGACTTTTCAACTCCGGGGATCGGGATTCTCTTTGCCTTTGCGCCGGTAGCAACGATCACCTCGTCCGCGCCGAGCGATTTGACGTCGGTGACTTCGGTGTTAAGCTTAACGGTGATGGAGGAGTAGCGCGCGATCTCTCTTCTGTACCACGCGATGAGCGCGCGGTCCTTTTCCTTGAAGGAGGGGGAAGCCGCCGCGATGAATACGCCGCCGAGCTCGCCCGACTTTTCATAGAGAGTTACGCTGTGGCCGCGCTTTGCGCAGACGATAGCGGCTTCCATACCGCCGATACCGCCGCCGATTACGGCAACCTTCTTTGCCTTCTTTGCAGGCTGAATGTTATATTTCTTTGACTGCATAGTCTCGGGGTTGAGAGCACAGCGAGCAAGTCCCATGGTATCGGTGAGATCCTGGGTGTTTGCGTGACCCTTCGAGGAAGAGAAGTTGAAGCATCCCGCGTGACAGCAGATGCAGGGCTTGATGTCCTCGATGCGGTTTTCAATGAGCTTGGTGATCCATTCGGGGTCGGTCAGGAACTGACGAGCAACGCCCATACCGTCGATCTTACCCTCTGCGATAGCAGCGGCACCCGTCTCGGGATCCATACGACCCGCGCAAACAACGGGAATATCGACGAACTTCTTGATGTGAGCAACGTCCTCGAGGTTGCAGTTCTCGGGCATATACATAGGCGGATGAGCCCAGTACCAGGAGTCATAAGTACCGTTGTCGGCGTTGAGCATATCGTAGCCCGCATCCTGCAGGTACTTTGCCGCGCGTTCGGATTCTTCCATATTACGTCCGACTTCAACGTAATCCTCGCCGGGCATTGCACCCTCACAGAAGCCCTTCATCTTGGACTCTACGGAGTAGCGGAGAGAAACGGGGAAGTCCTTGCCGCAAGCCTTTTTGATCGCCTCAACGACCTCAACAGCGAAGCGGTAGCGGTTCTCGAAGCTTCCACCGTAGTTGTCGGTACGCTTATTGAAGAACTCGATCGCAAACTGGTCAAGGAGGTAACCCTCGTGAACAGCGTGAACCTCGACGCCGTCAACGCCCGCATCCATACAGAGCTTTGCGGTCTTTGCAAAAGCTTCGATGATCTCGTGGATCTGCTCGACAGTCATCTCGGGGCAGATTATGTCGTGCGCCCAACGCGAGGGCTGGGGAGAGGGACAAGCAAGCTCGTGCGAGGTGTCAAGAATGGGCTTGAGGATCGCGCGGGTGAATTTATTCTTGTGGAGGGGAGCTACAAGCTCGGTGATAGCCCAAGAGCGGCCCATACCTGCGGTGAGCTGAACGAAGAGTTTTGCGCCCGTTTTGTGGATCTCGTCCATAAAGACCTTGAGATCCTCGAACATTTTCGGATTCTGCCAGAGCCATTTGCCCCAGAAAGTGTCGCGGAGGGGCGCGATGCCGGGGATGATAAGGCCTACGTTGTTCTGAGCGCGCTCAAGGAAGAGCTTTGCGGCTTCCTTATCGAAATGGCATCCGCCAAGCTCGAACCAGCCGAAAAGCGAGGTTCCGCCCATCGGGCACATTACGATACGGTTTTTGATCTCAACGTTACCGACCTTCCAAGGGGTGAATAACGCCTCGTATTTAGGGTCAAGATTATTCATCGAAAAAAACTCCTTTATATATAATTAAATTAATTATATCATAATATTATCTTATTGTCAATAAAATTCCTTATCAATTCTTATTGAAAAAAGACTGCCGAAGCAGTCTTTTTTCAATGTTGGTATTAGTTTTCTCTTCTCTTTGCAACGGTTGCAACTCCGATGATGGAGATGATAGCAACAACTGCGAAGATGAGAGCGGAGTCGCCGGTGGGAACGGGATCAGCGGGCGTCTCGGGAAGCTTGTTTGCAAAGCCTGCGTCGGTCTTGAGAACCGAGTTGTCACCGGTGGAGATAAGGGTGGGAGCGAAGGTGCCGTCGATGGTCATGAAGACAACTTCCTTGCCCGCGGTCTGGTTGAGTGCGTAAACGTACTCGCCGCTGGTGAAGATGCCGGAATCGGCGGTCTTGGTCTCGTATGCCTTATCGTTGATAGCGGTAACGTTGCCCGCATCATCGGTGGTTGCCTCGTAGGTGAGCTGGTATGCAGCGCCTGCGGGAAGAGCATTGCCGGTCATGTTCTCAGCCTTGAACTCATGGGTGTTGTTTCTGCCGAGAGCGGCGTAGATGCCGGATTCGGAGGTAAGGGTACCGAGAGCGGTGTTGTCCTTAACGATTGCGAGAGTGGAGTTTACGTAGCCGAGGAAGTAGCCTGCGGTTGCGCCAACGCCGCCAACGTTCTGAGCGATAACGTTACCTGCGCTGATGCAGTTGGTGATTGCGGGATAAGCTTCTTCTTCTGTGCCGTAGCCGTAGCCCATGATACCGCCTGCGCAGTTTCTGGAGAAGTTGCCTTCTTCTGCGAGGGTGGCCTTGAGTGTAACTGTGCCGAGGTTGATGCAGTAGTTAACGAGAGAGATACCGCGAGCGTTGCTGGTACCGGTAGAACCAACGATACCGCCTGCTCTGGTGTCAGCGGTTACGTCTGCATGGTTGATGCAGTATTCGATGATGTTGGAGTAGTCGCCGTTAGCAGCGGAGACGGAAGCAGTCTTGGTGCCCCAGCCGTATCCGCAGATACCGCCTGCATACTGACCGTTAACGGTGGTGACCTTACCGAAGTTCTCGCAGAAGGAGAGCTTCATGACAGCCTGAGTGGTGTGGCCCATGATACCGCCGGAGTCGTGGGTACCGTTGATCTCACCGTAGTTTACACACTTGGTCATAGAGAAGTTGAGATTCTTCTGTACGCAAGCTGCGATACCTGCAGCATAGTTGCCGTTGCCGCCTGCGGTGACGTTACCGTAGTTTGCACAGTTTGTAAAGGTTACGTAGTAGCCATTTTTGCCGTCAGCGTCATTGCAGTTGATGTTACCTGCAAGGCCGCCTGCCTTACCGACGGTGGGAGCGATCTCGCCCTTGTTTACACAGTTTTCAAACACATACGAGCCCTTGCTTGCATATGCAATAACGCCGCCTGCCTGGTCCTTACCGGAGGATACCTTTGCGGTGTTTTCACAGCCGATGAAGGTATTGAGCACGAGGTCGGAACGGCAAAGGATACCTGCACAGTAAGTGCTGTCAGCGGATTCCTTGATCTCGCCGTTGTTTACGCAGTTCTCGAAGGTGGTAGAAGTGCCTTTCTTAGCATAGCCGAGGATACCGCCGACCTGGTTGAGACCTGTGAGACTACCGTTGTTTACACAGTTGATAAACTGGACAGATCCTGCCTCGTTTTCAAATTTACCGAGGATACCGCCTGCGCAGTCATCGCTTGCAAGGCTACCGATAGCGGAGATGGCAGCGTTGTTTACGATGTTCTCGAATACGACCTCTGTGCCGCAGGTGCTGATGCAAGCGATGGCGCCGCGCGCACCGTTTTCAGCGAGAGCGGGAAGCTCTGCATCTTTTGCAAGGGAGGTAACGGAACCGTTGATAGTGAGATTCTTGATCTTACCGCCGAAGTCAACGAACATAGGAACGCTGATGGTAACGGTCTTGCCGTTGCCGTCGATGGTACCGGTAAATGCGGTAGCATAGGGCTCGGCGATGGTGATGTCGTTTGCAAGGTAGTAAGTACCTGCGGGATCCATTGCTGCGAATTCAGCAGCGGAGGTGATTGCTGTTCCTTCGGGAGCCGAGGGAGCAGGAGCGATGAGGAGAACATCCTCGGCGTAAACCGAGATCATGCTCATCGAAAGGATCATAGCGATAGCCATGATGATAGAAAGTGTCTTTTTCATAGTGATTTCCTTTCTCACATAATAAAATGGTAATTAATTTTAACATACAATAATCTGAAAGTCAAGCAAATTGTGCGAAATATCAAAATGCCGAAGGCTGATTCAGCATTTGTGACAATTTGAGGCTATGCTTTTTGTGCAATATTGCCACACGAAAAAACACCCGCAAGAGAAGCCTCTTGCGGGTGGTCGATATGTTATTTAATTACGAAAATGGTAATCAGTTTTCCTTTTTCTTTGCGATCATTGCAACGCCCACGGTGAGGATTGCAACGATTGCGCCGCCGGAGATCACTGCGCCGCATCCGCTCTTTTCGGGAGCAGGCTCGGTCTGGGGAGCTTCGGTAACCTGAGGAGCGGGAGTTTCAACTGCCTCGGTAGTGGGCTCGGTAGCGGGCTCGGTTACAGGTTCAGTTTCGGGCTCGGTAGCGGGCTCGGTTACGGGTTCAGTTTCGGGCTCGGTTTCGGGAATGACGACCTCGGGAGCCTCAGCCTTGAGAACAACGATCTGGGGCTTGAAGGTGCCATCGAGAGTCTGGGTCATTGCATCGGAGGTCGCGCCGGTGATCGATTTGTATGCTGCGTTGAAATCAGCGATCGCCTTACCGTTGATGAGTGCGGTCTCGTCGGTGATGCCGCAGTCAAAGGTCTTTTCGGAGTCAACGCCGTTTTCGTATGCGAGCTTGTGGATATTTGTTGCAAGAAGGTTGTTGCCAACGGTTGCTTCGGTATAAGTACCCTTATTGTTCCAACCGAGAGCGTATGTTCTGCCGGAGGGAGCGTAGATAGAGCCGGTTGCGCTGTTTCTTGCCATCATTGCATTGTTGGAGCTGATGTAGCCAAGGAAGTAAGCTGCGATACCAAGCTCGGGGTTGAGAGCCTCAATATTACCGGTGGTGATACAGTCGGTTACGTAAGCATATTCCTTATCGCCGGAGCCGTAGCCGTAACCCTGGATACCGCCTGCTGCGTTTGCTGCTGCGGAGGTACCGAGACCGTTATTTGTGATGTTACCGGTGTTGATGCAGTAACGGGTGTGGGAGAGGCCGTATGCGCCGTCCGCGCCGGTAGAACCAAGGATACCGCCGGTTCTGCATGAACCGGTTATTGTGCCGGTGTTGATGCAGAATTCAACCTGGTTTGCGTACTTGCCGTCGATAGCAGCGAATTTGTCGCTCTTGGTGCCCTGAGCGTATCCTACAAGACCGCCTGCATAGGGGGTTCCGCCGTCAACAACAAGGTTGGAGATGGAGCCGTTATTCTGGCAGACACGCATAATAAGGGAGGTGTTGGTGGTGTGACCGATGATACCGCCGGTGTTGCCCGCGCCCTTGATCTCACCGTTGTTGATGCATCCGGAGAAGTTAGCGTCTACAACGTAGTAAACTCTTCCGACCATACCGCCGGTGTAGGTGCTCAGACCCTCAACGTTACCGTTGTTGGTGCAGTTGATAACGGATGCGGTCTGTGCGCCGGAATATTCGGAGTCGTTGACGTAAAGGATACCTGTGATACCGCCGGTGCAGTGGAAGCCCTTGACATTACCATTGTTTACACATTCGATGATCTCGATGGAAGCGCTGGTTCCGACAGACTTGTTATCAAGTGCGCCGAGGATACCGCCGGTGTATGCGTTACCGAGAAGACCTGCGTAAGTAGCGGTGTCCTGGGTGGTAAAGCCGGTTACGTTTGCATTGTTGACGATGTTGTAGAGAACAACTTTTCCGTCGCCGGAAGCCATACAAGCGAAAGCGCCGCGTGCCCAATAGCCATTGTCCTTTGCGTGATCGGCAACGATCTCGCCCTTGAGGGTGAGGTTCATTGCGGTTCCGCAGAACTCAAGGAACATGGGCTCGGAAACGGTTACGGTCTTGCCGTTACCGTCGAAAACGAAGTCGGATCGTAGCCAT
>JAZQJB010000085.1:0-5769 GCA_045541375.1 Eubacteriales bacterium
CGGTGTTTTTTCGGCGGCAAAGCCACCAAAAAAACGAATTTTATTGAAATTTGCGTAATTTCACAATCGACCATAGTAAATAATTCCAAGGAGATATAACAATGAAAGTAATTCTTACACAGGACGTTAAAGCCCAGGGCAAAAAGGGCGACATCATCGAGGTTTCCGACGGCTACGCGCGCAATTTCCTTCTTGCACGCAAGCTTGCCATCATCGCAGATGCAAAGGCACTCAACGAGGCGAAAAACAAGGAAGCTTCCAGACTTCACAAGATCGAAACCGAAAAGGCTGCCGCAAACGAGCTCGCATCGAAGCTTTCCTCGGTCCTCGTCAAGCTCCCCGTTGCTTGCGGCGCAGATGAGAAGCTTTACGGCTCCATCACCGCAAAGGACATCGCAGAGGCTCTGAAGGAGCAGCACGGCATCGAGATCGACCGCCGCAAGATGGTTCTCGACCATCCCATCCGCTCCTATGGCTCCTACACCGTTGACGCAAAGCTTTACACCGAAATCACCGCAAAGATCAACGTTCTTGTCTGCAAAAAATAAATCCCTCTCTTCCGGAGTCTTAAAATGAATCAGGACATTATTAAAAAGCTCCCCTTTTCGATGCTTGCCGAGCAGGCGCTTCTGGGTTCGATCCTAATCGACCCGCCCGCGCTGACGCAGATCTCGGACACCGTGCGCCCCGAGGATTTCCACCTGCAGGAGCACCGCCAGATCTACGAGGCGATGAAGCAGCTTTCCCTGCTCAACCACGACATCGACCACGTCACGCTTCTTGACGTGCTTGAAAAGGAAAAGATATATAATCGCGACGAGGCGGAGGTCTACCTTCGCACACTCGCCGATGCGGTCCCGAACGCGCTCAACATCAAGGACTACGCGCGCATCGTGCTTGAAAAGAGCCTTATGCGCCGCCTGATCGAAACCTGCGGCAACATCAGCGAACGCGCCTACTCCGAGCAGGAGAACGTCGGCGAGCTTGTTGAATACGCCGCCGCGCAGATGTCCGAGATCGCAATGGGACGCGACAGCCGCGGATTCGTCACGATGACCTCGGTGCTCGAGACGATCTTCCGCAATCTTTCGATCCTTTATGACGACCCGAACGCCTTTGACGGCATCCAGACGGGCTACGGCGACCTTGACACCACTCTTGCCGGAATCGGTCAGAGTGACCTGGTTCTCGTCGGCGCGCGTCCCGGTATGGGCAAGACCTCCTTCTGTCTTAACATCGCGCTCAATTACGCGCGCAGAACAAAGGAGAAGGTTGCCATCTTCTCGCTTGAAATGTCGAACGAACAGCTCGTTCAGCGTATGCTTTCCTCCTATGCAATGGTCGACAGCTACAATATGCGAACAGGCCGCCTTTCGACCCAGGACTGGCAGAAGCTTGCTAACTCGGTCGTTGACCTTGCGGGCGTAAATATTCTCATCGACGACACGCCGAACATCACGGTTTCGGGTATGAAGGCAAAGCTTCGCCGCGAGGGCAAGATCGGACTCGTTGTTATCGACTACCTCCAGCTTATGCAGGGCGACAAGCACACCGACAACCGAGTGCAGGAGGTTGCGGACATTTCGCGTAACCTCAAGCTGATGGCAAAGGAGCTCCACGTTCCCGTCATCTGCTGCTCGCAGCTTTCGCGTGGAACCGAGGGCAGAACCTCGAAGCGACCCATGCTTTCCGACCTTCGTGAATCGGGATCTATCGAGCAGGACGCGGATACCGTTATCTTCATCTACCGCGACGAATACTATATGGACGTTGAGGACAAGCGCAAAGTGGACGTCACCAAGGCTCCCGTTGCCGAGATCATCGTTGCCAAGAACCGTCACGGCTCGACGGGAACCGTTTACCTCAACTGGATCGGCCGCTACACCACCTTCTACTCGATCGAGGAGAAGCGCGGCGACGAGGAAGCACCGCCCGATTACGGCGCACCGCCTCCCCCTCCGCCTCCCGCAGGCTGATAGATTATTATGAAAGACTTTACTCTTTCGCTCGAGCGAGATAAAAAATACCTTCTCGGGCTTTCGGGCGGTGCAGATTCGGTTTGTCTGTTCCATCTTCTGCGAATGAACGGGTATGACTTTTGCGCCGCGCATATCAATCACGAGATCCGCGGTGACGAGGCAAGACGCGACGAGGATTTTTGCCGCACTCTTTGCACCGAGCACGGAATCGAATTCTATTCGGCACGCCTCGACGTTCCCGCCATCGCAAAAGAGCGGGGCGAAAGCCTCGAGGAAGCCGCGCGAGAGGTGCGCTACGCCTTTTTCGAGCAGGTGATGCGCGCCGAGGATATTCCCGTTTTGCTGACGGCGCACAATGCCGACGACAACGCGGAAACTCTGCTTCTCTCGCTGACGAGGGGCTGCACCCTTTCGGGCGCGGGCGGGATCGCCTCGCATCGAAAGCTCAATTTCGGTGCTGTGGAAAGACCGCTTCTCGGCTATCAAAAAAAGGACATCGTCGCCTTTTGCAACGAAAACTCCTATCCCTTCGTGACCGACCGCACGAACTCGGACGTCTCCTACCCGCGCAACCGCGTAAGGAGCAACATTCTGCCAGAGCTGTGCGCGATCAATCCCGAATTTCTTGCCGCTTTTGCGCGATTCACCGAATCCGCGCGGCTTGACAGCGAATACCTCGAGTGCGAGGCGGAGAAATTTGCCGACGACCTTGAAATTTCCGTAATAGCCAAGCTTCCCCACCCCATCGCATCGCGCGCCGTTGCGATTGCCGCTCACCGAGCGGGTGCCGCACCCGAGGCGATCCACGTGGAAGCTATGATCAGAATGGCAAAGGAGTGTCACGGCTCGCTCTCGCTGCCCGGCTCGGTACGCGCCGAGTGCCGCGAGGGAAGGATCGTTTTTGTTGCCGACGGCAGAGAAAAGAAAACGCTTGCATATCCCTCGTTCGAACCCGTGATACTGAATATGGGCGAAAATCCCCTGTGGAGCGGAAAAATTATCATTTCGAGCGGCGAATTGACAAATACTTCCGCGCAAGTTTACAATTTATCAACATCGGCTCTTATTAAAGCTGATAAAATAAAGGGACAGCTTTATGCGCGCCCGCGCCGCGAGGGAGATCGTATCCTCATCCGCGGAATGCACAGAAGCGTAAAAAAGCTGATCTGTGAGAAAGCCTCGCACGTCGAGCTTTCAAAAAGGCGCTCTCTGCCCGTCATCTGTTGCGGCGAGGAGATCGTCTGGGTGCCCTTTCTTGACGTCGCCGACGGATACAAGGGCGAGATCTTAACAATAAATTACTGCATAGACTGAATCGGAGGCTAAAATGAAGCTTACACTTGATGACGTAAAAAAGATCACAACAGGCGCACTTGAAATAACCGAAAACAATGGGATATTCGGCTTCTGCCGTTTTGAAAAGGGCGCGCAGGAATATTACGAAGGCTGCGGCAACAACGGTTTCCGCCTCAAATCGAAGGCAAGCTCAAGCATCCGCCTCGACTTTATGACAAACTCCGACAAATTCGACACCGATTTTGCGGTAGATTACGGCTCGAGCCGAACATATTATTATTTTGACGTATGCATCGACGGCATAATCCGCAAGCATCTCGGCGAGGAGGTCGCCTGGATCAAAAAGGGTCACATATCGCTGAAGGTTTCCGACTATATCCCGCACGACGGCAGCGAGCACAGAATCACCCTATGGATGCCCAACCTTGCCAAGACCATGCTTTCGAACATCGAGATCGATGACGGCGCGACTCTCAACCCCATCAATTACAAGATGAAGCTTCTCTGCTTCGGTGATTCCATCACCCAGGGCTACGACGCCGAATTCCCCTCCAAATCCTACGTCAACCGCCTCGCTTCGCATTTCGATGCATACACGGTAAATCAGGCGATCGGCGGTGAGCGATTCGTGCCCGGCATACTTCTCGACAACACAGCCTACAAGCCCGATGTTGTGACCGTTGCATACGGCACCAACGACTGGAGCGGCACGACAAAAGAAATTTTCCACCCCAAGTGCGAGGCTTTCTTCGAGAAGGCAGGAAAGATATACGCCGATGCGAAAAAATTCGCGATCCTTCCCATCTGGCGCGCCGATGCAAAATCGGGCAAGCAGAAATACGAGGGCTCGCTTGACGAGGCTTGCGAGTTTATCGCCGAGACCGCATCGAAAAACGGCTTCCGCATCATCGATGCGCGCCCCTTCCTTCCCCAGTGCTCCAAATTCTTCTGGGACGGCAGACTCCACCCGAACGACCTCGGCTTTTCCGAATACGCCGGCGGTCTGATCGCCGAGATGGAGAAATATATATAATAATGTAGAAAAGGAGAGAGAAAAATGAAAAACGATATAGCCTACACGCTCGTTTCCGAGGAAGAGATCGACTCCACAGTCACGCGCATTGCCGCCGAGATCGACCGCGATTACCCCGACCGCTCGAAGGGTCTTCTCCTGCTCTGCATCCTCAAGGGCAGCGTCGTCTTTATGGGCGATCTTATGAAAAAGATCGAGCGCCCCGTTGAGATCGACTTTATGAAGGTCTCCTCTTACGGAAGCGGGACCTCCTCCTCGGGCAAGATCAACATCATGCTCGACCTTCACCGCGCCGATATGGCAAACCTTGACGTCATCGTCGTCGAGGACATCATCGACAGCGGCCGCACGCTTTCCTACCTTGTCGACTACCTCAAGCTGACGGGCGCAAGAAGCGTCAAGACCTGCACGATGCTCGACAAGCCCGACCGCCGTGTCGTCAACTTTGAGCCCGACTACGTCGGAAAGATCATCCCCGACGAATTTGTTGTCGGCTACGGTCTTGATTACGATGAAAAATACCGCACTCTTCCCTTCATCGGAGTGCTGAAAAAAGAAGTATATTCTCACTAACGAAAGGCAATAAACCCAAATGAACAAACGCTCAGGCAATTTCCGCACAATACTGATCTATATCCTTGTTGTCGGCGTTCTGATCTTTATGCTCTCATCCCTCTTCACCGGAATGGGAAATAAAGCACCCGGTTACAGCGATATAGTCAGCTATTTCCAAAATGAAGAAGTCACGGAATTCTTCGTTGACAACGAGGGAATGATACAGCTCAAGCTCAAGGACGAAAAAACCGTCACCTACCGCCTTGCAAGCATCTCCTTCTTCCGCGAGGATCTCGGCGAGCTCATCGCAGAGCAGCACGCGGCGGGCATCATCACCAAATATGAATACGAGCCCGCGACCGTGTGGCCCTGGTGGGTATCCATACTCCCCTACGTTGGAATGCTCATTCTCTTTGCCGTACTCTGGATCTTTATGATGGGTCAGGTCGGCGGCAAGAACGGCAAGCCCGGAAGCTTCGCAAAGGCTCGCGTCAAGACACCCGCCGACACAAAGCAAAAAGTCCTCTTTTCCGACGTTGCGGGTGCGCAGGAGGAAAAGGAAGAGCTTCAGGAGATCGTTGAATTCCTCAAGAATCCCGAAAAATTCGCCGCTCTCGGCGCAAAGATACCCCACGGCGTTCTGCTGATGGGCCCTCCCGGCACGGGTAAGACCCTTCTTGCAAAGGCTGTTGCAGGCGAGGCTGACGTTCCCTTCTTCTCGATCTCGGGCTCCGATTTCGTTGAGATGTACGTCGGTGTCGGCGCATCGCGTGTGCGCGACCTCTTTGAGACCGCGCGCAAGGCTCCCGCTTCGATCGTCTTCATCGACGAGATCGACGCCGTCGGGCGCCACAGAGGCGCAGGCCTTGGCGGGGGCCACGACGAACGTGGGCAGACGCCCAACTA
>JAZQJB010000086.1:0-34630 GCA_045541375.1 Eubacteriales bacterium
TGAGAATTTTGGCGGCTCCCCTCGGCTCGCGGGCTCGCTTGGCTCGCCTAAAAGGGATTTTTTCGGTCGGCAAAGCCGCCGAAAAAACGGATTTTATTATAATATCAGAACTTTTTCAATTATCTAAATAAGGAATAAAAATGATCAGAACAGTTTACAGAAAAGATATCAGCGACAGTGAGATTTTTGACAGAATAGGTGGAGCTCCCGACGTTTGTGCAACCGTCAGTGAGATCATCGCGGACGTCAAGGCGCGCGGCGACTTTGCGCTCCGTGAATATGCACTCAAGTTTGACAGAGCAGAGCTCGATTTGCTTGAGGTATCAAAGGAAGAAATAGACGCGGCGTGTGCCGAGATCGGTGAGGATTACATCGGTATGCTCGAGCGCGCGGCGGCGAATATACGCGATTTTCACAGCCGTCAGGTGCGCCAGGGATTTGTTTGCAACAGCCGAGTGGGCGTTTTTGCGGGTCAGAAGGTCATTCCGCTTGAAAGAGTAGGACTTTACGTTCCCGGCGGCACGGCGGCGTATCCTTCGTCCGTGCTTATGAACTGCATCCCCGCGAAGCTTGCGGGAGTTGACGAGATCATAATGGTCACTCCTCCAAGCGGCGGAAGCATCCCCGCACAGATCCTTGCGGCAGCTCGAGTTGCGGGTGTTGGTCGCATTTTTAAGTGCGGAGGAGCACAAGCTGTTGCCGCGCTGACTTACGGCACCGAGAGCATTCCCGCAGTTGACAAGATAGTTGGTCCCGGCAATGCTTACGTAGCCGAGGCGAAGCGCCAGGTCAGCGGTAAAGTGGGCGTCGATATGATCGCGGGCCCGAGCGAGATACTTGTAATTGCGGATGGCAATTCGAATCCCGTTTGGGTCGCGGCAGATCTGCTTTCTCAGGCAGAGCACGACAAGCGCGCGTCTGCCGTGCTTGTGACCGACAGCGAAGAGCTTGCCGAAAAGGTAACTTTTGAGATTGAAAAACAACTTTCGAGCCTGCCAAGGCAGGAGATCGCGCGCGCCTCGGTTGAGGATCACGGACTTATCATCATAGTTGACAGCATCGCCGAGGCGGTTGCAATGTCGAACCGAATTGCCCCCGAACACCTTGAGCTCTGCGTTGACGATCCCTTCGGCCTTCTTGACAAGGTCAGAAATGCCGGATCGGTATTCCTCGGCAGAAACTGCCCCGAGGCGGTCGGGGACTATATGGCGGGCCCGAACCACACGCTTCCCACATCGGGAACCGCGCGTTTTTACAGCCCACTTTCGGTCGATGATTTCGTCAAAAAGATGCAGTTTACCTATTTTTCCGCCGAGGCGCTTGCCGATATAGCGGATGACGTTGATAAATTTGCCCGCAGTGAGGGCTTTGACGCGCACGCAAGAAGCGTAATGCGCCGTATGGGGAGAGAATACGAATGAGCCGTTTCCTTGCAAAAAAATACAGAACTCTTGATGCCTACGTCCCCGGTGAACAGCCGAGGGACAAGAGGTATATCAAACTGAATACCAATGAATTTCCCTATCCGCCCGCGCCCGACGTCATAGCGGCGGTTGACGCAAACGTTGTTTCCGATCTTCGTCTTTATTCCGATCCGACAGCGAAGAATCTCAAAGAATCGCTCGCAAAATACTACGGAGTGGGCGCTGAAAACGTATTCGTTTCAAACGGCTCGGATGAGTCGCTGAATTTCGCATTTGCTTGCTTCTTCGAGGGCGGCGTGGCTTTTGCCGATCTGACTTACGGCTTTTATTCGGTCTTTGCCGACCTTTACGGCATCGATGCGAAAATTATTCCGCTTGATTCGGATTTCTCGATAGTCCCCGAGGATTATATGGCACTTGACAGAGGCGCGGTCATTGCGAATCCCAACGCTCCCACGGGCAAGGCTCTGCCTCTTTCGGATATTGAACGCATCGTCGCATCGAATCCCGACCGCGTGATCGTTGTTGACGAGGCTTACGTTGATTTCGGCGGCGAAAGTGCTGTTCCGCTTACAAAAAAATACGATAACTTGCTCGTGTGTATGACGTATTCCAAATCTCGCGGTATGGCGGGCGCAAGACTTGGTTTTGCTATCGGAAATGCCGAGTTGATCGCCGATCTCGAGCTGATGAAGTATTCAACAAATCCCTACAACCTCGATTCACTCGCGCTCCGTATGGGAGCGGCGGCGCTTACAGATGCCTCGAAGGCTTATTACGAAGAGAAGGTCGGCGAGGTAATCAAGGTGAGAGAAGATACTGCAGAGAAGCTTAAATCGCTCGGAGCGGAAGTCCTTCCGAGTAAGGCGAACTTCCTCTTTGTCAAACTTCCGAATGTTTCGGGTGGTGAGGCATACGGCAAACTGCGCGAGCGCGGAATTCTCGTCCGTCATTTCTCAAAAGCGAGAATCAGCGATTATCTGCGGATCAGCATTGGTACAGCCGAGGATATGTCGGCTCTCGTCGAGGCTGTAGCACAGATCATTAAGGAGTAAAAAATGAGAACTTCAACAATAGAAAGAAATACCGCGGAAACCAAGATCAAGTTGACTCTTAATATAGATGGAAGCGGAAAAAGCAATATAAACACGGGCGTCGGCTTTTTTGACCACATGCTCACCCTCTTTGCACGCCACGGAGGCTTTGACCTTGACGTGGTTTGCGACGGTGATATTGAGGTCGATGCGCACCACACGGTTGAGGACGTCGGTATCTGTCTTGGTAAGGCTTTTGCCGAAGCACTTGGCGACCGCCGCGGAATCTGTCGCTATGGCGACATCATTCTTCCAATGGACGAGGCGCTGATGCTTTGCGCCGTCGATCTTTCGGGCAGAGCTTTCCTTGATTATCGCGTGCCGATAAAGCGCCCGCGAGTCGGTAATTTTGATACCGAGCTTGGTGAGGAATTCTTCGTTGCCTTTGTGCGTGAATCGAATATCTGCCTGCATCTGCGCAAGCTTGCGGGCAAGAATGCGCACCACGTCCTCGAAGCCGCTTTCAAGGCGAGCGCGAGAGCTATGCGTGCGGCGGCGGCAAAGGACAGCCGTTTCCCCGACGAGATCCCCTCGAGCAAAGGAGTTCTTTGATGCTGTGCGTTGTTGATTACGGAGTAGGCAACCTCTACTCGCTTTGCTCCTCGCTGAAGGCAGTCGGTGCGGAAGCCGTTGTCAGCGGTGATCCCGAGGTTATTGCGGCGGCTGACAAGATCATTCTTCCCGGCGTTGGAGCTTTTGGTGATGCCGCGGCTAAACTTCGTGAGAATGGGCTTGATAAGCTTATCATCGAACGCGCAAACGCGGGCGTGCCGCTGATGGGCATTTGCCTTGGTATGCAGATGCTGTTCGCTGAAAGCCACGAATTTGGATGCCACAAGGGTCTCGGACTCATCCCGGGTAAGGTCATCTCAATGGAAGGCGTTATTGCACCCGAGCTGAAAATTCCGCAGATGGGATGGAACGCGCTTCATTTCCCGAACGCGGAGCTGAAGGCATCGTCGCCCGTATTCTGCGATATTCCCGAGGGCGAATTCGTTTATTTCGTTCATTCCTATTATGCCTCCGAGTGCGAAGCCGACGTAGTCGCTGTCTGTGATTGTGGAGTGCCGATAACGGCGGCAGTCGTTCGCGGCAACGTGATGGGATGCCAGTTCCACCCCGAAAAAAGCTCGAAGGCGGGACTGCATATACTGAAAAACTTCTGTGAAGGTGATTTTGGAGGTGCAAGATGAGAATAGTACCTGCAATAGATCTGATCGGCGGAAAGGCAGTCAGACTCCTTCACGGTGATTATAACAAACTGACGGTTTATGATAACGACCCGCTTGCAGTCGCAAAGCGTTTCAAGGCGGCGGGAGCACAGTGGCTCCACGCAGTTGACCTTGAAGGCGCGCGCGACGGAAATACTCCGAATATCGAGACAGTTTCCGCACTTGCGAAGCAGAGCGGGCTCAAGGTCGAGATCGGCGGCGGGATCCGATCGGTTGAAACTGCGAAGAAGTATCTCGACGCAGGTGTCGAGCGAGTCATCCTCGGCACGGCGGCTGTGACGGATCCCGAAATGCTTGAAGACTGCCTGCGCGAATGCGAGGGCAGAGTGGTGGTCGGAGTCGATCTTCGCGGCGAGGCGGTTGCGATCAAAGGTTGGCTCGAGGAAGCCCCTATGAAGCGCGACGATTTCTTTGGATCAATGATAGAAAAGGGTGTGCGTGACTTCATCGTCACGGATATTTCGCGTGACGGCGCAATGAAGGGCACTAACGTGGCTCTTTACGAATACCTTTGCAAGACTTATGCGGGATGCAACATCGTTGCGTCGGGCGGTGTGTCCTCTTATGCTGATATTGAAGCACTTTCAAAGATCGAAGGTCTGTGGGGCGCGATAGTCGGAAAAGCCTGCTACACGGGTGATATTGACGTCAAAAAGGCGATCGAAATGGCGGAGGCGGCAAAATGATCACAAAAAGAATAATCCCCTGCCTTGACGTGCGCGACGGGCGCGTTGTCAAGGGCGTGAACTTCGCCGATCTGCGCGACGTTTCCTCTCCCGAGGTGCTTGCCGAATTTTACAGCGATTGCGGCGCCGACGAGCTCGTTTTCTATGATATTACCGCATCCTCGGACGGAAGGCAGCTCTTCACCGATGCCCTTCGCCGAGTGGCTTCAAAGGTCTTTATCCCGCTGACTGTCGGCGGTGGCATACGTACGCTCGACGATTTCGATCGCGTTCTTAAATGCGGTGCGGATAAGGTCAGCGTCAATTCGGGCGCGATCAGCGATCCCGATCTCATTCCGCGTGCGGCTGAACGCTACGGAAGCCAATGCGTCGTTCTCAGCGCGGACATCAAGCGCGTGGACGGCAGATTTACCCTTTTTAAGAACGGCGGCCGCGTTGACACGGGTATCGACGCTATCGAATGGATCGAGCGCGGCGTGCGTAACGGCGCGGGCGAGATCGTTGTCAATTCGATAGATACCGACGGCGTTGGCGGCGGTTTCGATATTGAAATGCTCCGCGCGGTCAGCGAGGTCGCGGACGTGCCGATCGTTGCTTCGGGCGGTGCGGGATGCATCGATGATTTTATAACTCTCTTTAACACTCTCCCCGGCGTAGATGCCGGACTTGCCGCGACGATCTTCCATTTCGGCAAGATAAAAATCCCCGATCTCAAGGCAAAGCTCTGCGAGGCGGGAATCTCTGTGAGGTACACAAATGTTTGATATTAAGAATCTGAAATATAATTCCGACGGGCTCATCCCCGCGATAATCACCGACGCGGCAGACGGCGCGGTACTGATGCTCGGCTATATGAATGCCGAAAGCCTCGGGATCACTCTCGAGCAGAAGAAGGTCTGCTTTTTCAGCCGTTCAAGACAGAAGCTCTGGCTGAAGGGTGAAACATCCGGCAATTTTCTGGGCGTGGTGTCGATCAAGACCGATTGTGATGCGGATACTCTCTTGATCTCGGCAAAGCCCGAGGGACCCACCTGCCACACGGGCGCGCGCTCCTGCTTCTTTGAGGACGTCTACGAGGACGAAAACGCAGAGCAGGCATTCTGTCTTGACGATCTGATGAAGCTCATCGAGGGCAGAAAAACGAACCCCAAGGAGGGATCTTATACCACCTATCTCTTTGAAAAGGGAATTGATAAAATTCTCAAAAAGGTCGGCGAGGAATGCACCGAGGTCATCATCGCGGGCAAGGGTGGCGACCGCGCGGAAGCGATCTTTGAGATCGCGGATCTGACCTATCACGTTATGGTAATGATGACCGAAATGGGCATTTCGATCGACGAAGTCCGTGCCGAGCTTGCAAGCCGCCACGTGGTCGATAAGAAGATCAAGCAGGAGAAGATGAAATAATGGGGTATTTCAACTACCACACGCATACTACCTACTGTGACGGAAAAAACACGCCCGAGGAGATCGTTCTTGAGGCGATAAGGCTTGGACTCGATACGATAGGTTTTTCGGGTCATTCCCCCGCGGGCGGATGCGGACATTATGCGTTGAAGGACGTCGATGCGTATTACGATTGCGTCAGCCGCCTGAAGGATAAATATTCCGACAAGATCAAGATCTTGCTCGGAATCGAGAGGGATATTTATGCTTACGATGATAATCACGATTATGATTTTGTTATAGGCGCTTTCCACAATCTTCTCATAGACGGCAAATACTTTCATACCGACCGTTCTCCGGCTAATCTGAAGGAGGGCATTGACGAGCTTTGCGGCGGTGACGGAGAGGCTTTTGCTATCCGCTTTTATGATTTTGCCAAGGACATTGCTAAAATCACGGGATGCGATATTGTTGCGCACATAGACCTTGTCACAAAGTTCAACGGTGACTTCGAGAACAAGTTTTTCGACGTCCATTCCGAGGCTTACCTTGCCGCGGCAAGAGAGGCGATCGAGGAAAATATGAAGTATTGCAACCTCTTTGAGATCAATTCGGGCGCGATCAGCCGCGGATGGAGAAAGACTCCGTATCCCGATCCTGCGATACTCGATATCATTCACGGCGCCGGCGGTATGATCACCTTCGGCTCGGATTCACACGCGAAGGAAACTCTCCTTCTCGGATTCGGTCAGGCAGAAGAACTTGCAAAAAAACACGGATTCGGTACTCTTACCAGACTTGATTTGAAATGATAAAAAGCCGGAATGAAAAAATTCCGGCTTTTTAAAAATTTTTCTGAAATTATGGAACTTTTTGACCCCTTCCACCGTCTTTATATATGAAGACCCCGAAAGGAGAATGAAAATGAAAAGATTTATTGCTTTATTGGCGGCGTTTTTGCTTTGTCTTCCTCTCGCTTCCTGTGATCTTGATGGGATCGGAAACGATAAAGGTCATGAAGATACGAACGGACGCGATATTCCCGAAACTACCGGGGATTGGGTCGATCAGGGTACTTTGTCTGCGGAGACAGAGATCGAGATCCTGGTGGATTGGTCGGACTTTGTCAGAGTGAACGGCATAAGCTACAACGGTCATTTTGAAAACAGAGTAATTGACGGATCGCGTGTCGGCGAAAAGCTCGGCGAGATCCTCTATCGCGTGAAATCAAGCTATTCGAGTCACGAAGAGATGAATGCCGCAAGTAGCCGCGACTTCACAGCCGCCTTCAGACCGATAGGATCGGAAATTTTCGCGGTCAAGGATGACGAGGACTCGATAGCAGTGCTTGACGGAGGTAAGTACTACCTTTATACGCATAAGGAAAATTATTCTATACCGTTTGTGGCTTTCGGAGGAGAGAGGTATTCTTTGCCCGGAATGGATGAGATCAACCGCGGTATTACAGTCAACACCTTCGATCAGCTCTGCGAAGCCTGGGGAGGTGCAGAGAATATCCCCACAGAGATTTTGAACCACTATTCGGATGACACGCTTTCCAATATTTCCTTGGTGATCGTTGAGCTGATTTCGGGTTGGGGCGGAACCGAATTCGGGATCAGATCGGTTTCAAAATCGGGTGACGATCTTTTGGTAGATGCCGTTGAGCTTAACAGCGACGGCGTTGGCGACTGCGCGATGCATTACTGGACTTTCTTCATTGAGATCCCGAAGACCGATGACAAAAGGGTGTTGGTTGAGGTCGATAAATACGATCCGCTCTCATATGATGCCGAACTGAAAAAGGTCACGTACGAGGAGATCTCGGGATATCCTATTTGGGTTCCGGGTGAGGATTACGGATACTACGAGGGTCAGGCAGTTCTTAACAAATACGCCGCTGAGGAGATGCTTTGCGGTATGTATAATTATACACTCGGGAACATTCAGATCTCTTACAATCCTACCTACAATTACTGGATAGCAGAGCATACGCGCGGTAAGGATACTGTTTACACGATTATCCGTGCGGCGGACGGAAAGTGTATTTCACAGTGGGAAGAACGCTGAAACTATCCCGCTTGCATCTGAAAAATGACCTCTTTTGAGGTCATTTTTTCAATAAAATGTAAATTCGTATAGTATTTAAGCGAAAAATATAAGATTTTTCTTGACAATCGAAGAATATAGAGGTATAATATATTGTAAGTTTCCTTTTTGGGATTTACATCAAATTTGTATTCTACACCCAAGGAAGGTGATCATTTATGGAAAGACTTATCGGAACAGTTTCAAGAGGCGTTCGCGCACCCATTATCAAGGCAGGCGATGATATCGCTGCTATCGTTGCGGACAGCGTGCTTGCAGCCGCAAAGTCAGAAAATCTTGAGATTCGCGACCGCGACGTTATCGCGATGACCGAATCAGTTGTTGCACGTGCACAGGGTAACCTCGCGCACATTGATCAGATCGCGGCGGATGTCCGCGCAAAGTTCCCCGGAGGAGAGGCAGCTATCGTTTTCCCCATCCTTTCGAGAAACCGTTTCTCTATCTGCCTTAAGGGCATTGCAAAGGGACTTAAGTCCATCATTCTTATGCTCTCTTACCCCGCAGACGAGGTTGGAAACCACCTGATCGACATCGATCTTTTTGATAACTCGGGCGTAAATCCCGTGACCGACGTTCTCACGGAAGAGAAGTACCGCGAGCTTTTCGGCTACCACAAGCATACCTTCACAGGCGTTGACTATATCGAGTACTACCGCGAGCTCATCGAGTCCTGCGGATGCAAGTGCACCGTTATTCTCGCTAATGACGTAAGAGCGATCCTTAATTATACCAAGCACGTTCTTTGCTGTGATATCCACACCCGTTTCCGCAACAAGAAGCTCCTTCGCGATGCGGGTGCAGAGACCGTTTACGGCATGGACGATATCCTTTCCGCACCCGTTGACGGAAGCGGTTACAACGAGAACTACGGTCTTCTCGGCTCCAACAAGTCCACAGAGGAAGTGGTCAAGCTTTTCCCCAGAGATTGCCAGCCCGTTGTTGAAGACGTTCAGGCAAAGATCCTTGCTGCTACAGGCAAGCACGTAGAAGTTATGGTTTACGGCGATGGCGCATTCAAGGATCCTGTAGGAAAGATCTGGGAGCTCGCAGACCCCTGCGTATCTCCTGCATATACCGCAGGTCTCGAGGGTACTCCCAACGAGATCAAGCTCAAGTATCTCGCAGATAACGAATATGCAAACCTTTCGGGCGAGGAGCTTAAGGCGGCTATTTCGGAAAGAATCAAGGCAAAGGGCTCTAACCTTTACGGTCAGATGGAGTCTCAGGGAACAACTCCCAGAAGACTCACCGACCTTATCGGTACTCTCTGCGACCTTACCTCCGGCTCCGGTGACAAGGGTACCCCCATTATTTGGATCCAGGGCTACTTCGATAACTACACCAACTAATTGAATATCAATTAAACCTCCGAAAACGCCACGGCGTTTTCGGAGGTTTTTGCGTTGTTTTTCTCCTCGGTGCCGATGATTTTTTTGGCATCGGGGACTTTCTTATACCGAAAAATGTAAATAAATAACAATTCTGATAATAAAAAGGAATACTAACACAAAATAACAAAATTCATAGGGTCAAATAGCCTCTTACGTAGCTTTTTGCGATAAAATTTTTGTGAATATTAAGAAATTTTCATAAAAGACTTGATTTGAGTGCTTAAATGTTATATAATAATGGCACCTAAAAGTGGTTAAGAATGGTTCAAAATACCGCAAAATGTTTGGGAATCCCATAGAAATTCCCACACATACTGCCGGTGAACGGACAAACGAGCGCAAAATAAGACCTCGGTGGAGCATAAAAACACCGCGGTGGCGCAAAATTTACGAGAGGAGAGATGAAAATGGCAGGATTTGTCCCGATAATGGGCAGAGCTACCCATAATCTTGACAGTAAAAATCGAATTTTCATCCCCGCGAAGCATCGCGAGGCTTTGGGAGCTAACTTCGTTATCTTCCCGAATATAAAGGATAGGCGTTCTCTCGTGATTTCGTCCGTCGAGTATCTTGAGGAGCTTATGAGAAAGATCAAAGAAAGCCCCAAGCTTACCGGTAAGGAAAAAGCTCAGATGATCAACTATCTCAACGGAAATGGCGATACTCTCACTCCCGATGCACAGGGAAGAGTGGTAATCGGCGCATCTCTGGTTGCATTTGCCGGTCTTGGAGGCCCCACCGTTATCGACGGTTGCTTCGACCACGCCGAGATCTGGCCCGAGAGCGTATTTGCCGAGACAACTCCCGAGCAGGCAGAGTTCTTTGCACAGCGCTATGAAGAAGCTGATCTGATATGAGCAACATGAAAGAAATTAATCGTTCGGGTTCCCCCACGGGCGGAGAATTGCCGACGTTTTCGCACAAGCCCGTATTGCTCGAAGAAGTCCTTGATGCTCTCTCCTTGCACGAGGACGGAATGTTCCTTGACGGAACTGTTGGCGGCGCGGGGCATTCGAGCGCCATTGCCTCAAAGCTTACAACGGGCAAGCTTATCGCACTTGACAGAGATGATACGGCGATCGCCGTGGCAAGTGAAAGGCTTTCTCGCTTTGGGGACCGCGCCGAGGTCGTCAAATCCAACTTTGCCGATATGGCAAAGGTTTGTGAAGATAAGGGAATCAAAGCTCTCGACGGAATACTCCTTGATCTTGGAGTATCCTCGCACCAGCTCGACACTCCCGAACGCGGTTTTTCCTATATGCACGATGCTCCTCTCGACATGAGAATGGACAGAACGGCTCCTCTCGATGCCGCCTACGTCGTCAACAATTATGAGAAGAGCGAGCTTATCAGGATCATCCGTGATTACGGTGAAGAAAAATTCGCAGGCAAGATCGCAGAAAAGATCTGCAAAAGAAGAGAAGAGCGACCGATCGAGAGAACGGGCGAGCTTGTTGAGATAATCAAGAGCGCCTTCCCCGACGGCGGCAGATACCTCAAGCACCACCCCGCAATGAGAACCTTCCAAGCGATTCGCATCGAGGTCAACGGCGAGCTTGAGATAATCGCAAAGACCGTTAAGGATGCCGTAAACCTTCTTGCCCCCGGCGGAAGGCTTGCGATCATCACCTTCCACTCGCTTGAGGACCGCGCGGTCAAGGAAGCCTTCGCACAGCTCGCGCAAGGATGTACCTGTCCCCGCGATTTTCCCGTATGTGTTTGCGGAAATAAGCCAAAAATAAAGATAATCAGCAAAAAACCGATAGTTTCCTCACCCGAGGAGCTCAAGGAAAATCCCCGCGCGCACAGCGCGAAGCTCAGAGTAGCGGAAAAACTATAGAGCCAAGAAGGATCGAAAAATGAAAAAGACTCACAGAAATTTCAGAGTTGATTACAGTTCCGCAATAAAGTCGCTCGGAATCGGCGACGAGGAATTCGAATCGCTTAAAGATATACAGGCTGAGCTTGAACGTCAGGTAGAGCGCGAAAGAAAGAGCGCTTCTGAGTATCCCGAGTCATACAGACTTGCGGATATCATGACTTCGGCAGGCGGAAATAATTACCGTAGCGGAGATGCTTGCGGTGTGCGCGTTATGACCCACGAGGACTATATGCGTATGATCGTAGCCGAAACAAAGATCCCCGAATATGGCAAGAACCCGCGCAAGACCTACAGCCTTAATCCGCGCCCCGCAACGGTTTACAACGTGCGTTCCTGCGGCGAGAGATCCGGTTCTGCTTGCGAGAGCGTTATCGCAGCCGATGGTCACAGTGTAGCACGCGTCGAGGCTTCGGATACCACTATTTCGGGCAGCGTCACAAGATTCTTCGATCAGTGGTTCCCTCAGCACACCTTCCTCAAGCCCGACAGAAGATACCGCAGACGTATGGCTTCCTCCGCGGCCGGAATTGCATGGGTGATGATCTTTGCCTTCGTAATAGCGCTTCCCATCACTCTCGGAGTGCTTAAGAGCGAAGCAAACTCAAACCTCACCGAAAAGCGCAATGAGCTTGCCGCTCTCGAAAGCAAGGAGTCAAGACTTGAGGCTGAATACGAAAGCGGACTTGATCTTCGCGAGATCGAATCGATCGCGGTCAACGAGCTTGGTATGATCAGACTCAATCAAAGCACTCTCAAGGTCCTTCACCTCAATGATATTGATACGATCGAGAGCTTCTCCGACAGCAAGGAAGAATCTATAGTTCCCGCGCTCCTGAGTGCGCTTGGAATTCGTGTCGGTAACGAATAAAAAAGAAGAATTAAGAATAAAATTAATACGACAAGGGAAGGCAGACTTGCTTTCCCTTGAATCAAACATTTTTCGCAACAAACCGTAAAAGTAGGGATCAAGTAGAGATGCAAAACGAAAAAATCGGCACAGGATTAACAATAAGAGCCTTTATCGGCCTTGCCGTAATGGCGGTAGCCTTTCTGGCGCTGATAGTTCGCATTCTTTCCCTGCAAACAGTAGATTTCGATTACTACAAAAACAAGGTCATCGATCAGCTCACCACAGAATCAACGATAATTTCCGAGCGCGGAAATATCTACGATTCAAACGGAATCCTGCTCGCCTCAAATAAAACGGCATACCGAATCTTCATCGCGCCCAAAACGATCCACGATGAGATGAAGGAGGCGAAGGAGGAGGGCGAGACCGCAAGGCTCGATCTTGACGTAAAGATCAGCCGCGGGCTTTCCGAGCTCCTCGGGATCGACTATGACACGATCTACGCTATGACGGGCAAGACCAAGAGCCTTGATGCCACCGTGCTTCGAGAGGCGACTCCGGATCAAGCGGATGCAGTCCTTGGACTTATCACAGAGCTCAAGGTTTCAAATTGCATTTACGTTGAGCCTATGAGCGTCCGAAACTATGCCTACGGCGATCTTGCAGCTCACGTGCTCGGATTTACAGGACGCGACGGTGACGGCCTTTACGGACTTGAATACTATTATAATAAAGAGCTTGCGGGAACACCCGGCAAGATCATAACGGCACGCGATGCTTACGGCAACGAAATGCCATATAAGTATCAGAGCGTTATTGACGCGGTTGACGGATATGATCTTAACACCACGATAAACATAAAGATCCAGGAAATCCTTGAGGAACAGCTTGAAGCGACATACAAAGAATCGGGCGCGCAAGCGGGTGTCGCGGGAATAGTTATGAACGTCAAGACCGGTGCGGTATACGCGATGGCGACCTACCCCGATTTTGATTTGAACGATGCCTGGACGCTCAGCGCCGAATACCTCGCGCAGATGCAGGCAAGCGGGCTCAGCGAAGGGGATGAGGGTTATTCCTCTCTTCGTGCATCGCTTCTCAACCAGATGTGGCAGAACAAGGCGCTGACCTTCACTTATATGCCGGGTTCGACCTTCAAGATCATCACCACAGCGATGGCGCTTGAAACGGGCGTATCAAATCTCAATGAAACCTTTGTGTGCCGCGGATCGCTCAACCTTTACGGAAGCATTATCCATTGCCACAAGGTCACGGGCCACGGCAAGCTGACGTTTGCGGGCGGTCTTCAGCAATCCTGCAACCCCTGCATGATGACTCTTGCAGAACGCATCGGCAGACCAACTTTTTATAATTACGTAAGAAATTTCGGATATCTTGAAAAAACGGGAATCGACCTGCCGGGTGAGGGCAGAAGCAGCTTCTGGGATGAAAATGCATTTGGACCCGTCGACCTTGCGGTTGCTTCGTTCGGACAGAACTTCAAGATAAGTATGATACAGCATCTGACCGCTATCTCCGCGGTCGCAAACGGCGGAACTCTTGTTGAGCCTTATATGGTCGAGTCTATGACCGATTCAAACGGAAACACAGTCTGGCAGCACGAGACCAAGGCGATAAGACAGGTCGTTTCCACTTCGGTTTGCAGAACCGTCGCTTCGATACTCGAGGAAGGCGTTTCGGGCAACGGAGGTTCGAGAAACGCTTACGTTGCCGGATACAGAGTAGCGGCTAAAACCGGTACCTCCGAGAAGATCGGTGATGACGAAACACTCAGAATCGGCTCCTGCGCGGCTTTTGCGCCTGCGGAGGATCCCGAGATCGCAATCATCATCATCGTTGACGAACCGACTTGCACCAACGTCTTCGGCAGCTACGTTGCGGCGCCTTACGTCGCCAACTGCCTTGAGCAGATGCTTCCCGCACTTGGCGTTGAGGCTGTTTACACCTCCTCTGAGGCGGCAAAGCTTGAGGTCGAGGTCGGCAATTATATGGGAATGATGTCCTTCACAGCCCGCGAGGCTATCCGCAAGAACGGGTTGGAGGTTGAAATTATAGGAAACGGCGAAAAGGTAACGGCTCAGGTTCCCTCTGCAGGAAGTAAGCTTTCCAAGCAGAACGGTAAGGTCGTTCTTTACGTCGGAGACACCGCACCTAGCACCGATATAACCGTTCCCAACGTTATCGGAATGAGTGCTTCTGCGGTCAATAAGGTGCTTATTAATGCAGGATTCAATATCAGCATAGAAGGAACGACAAACTATGAGGTCGGAAGCGGAGCTGTAGTTGTATCGCAGTACCCCGAGGCAGGAACCCCTGCTACACGCGGTGACGTTATAACCGTAACCTTCCGTCACACCGACGTCAGCGACTAAAAAACAAGGACGCGGAAAATCCAAGGATGAACAAGGAATACTTCATCGGAGGATTTTATGCTTCTACACGATCTATTGCGCTCCGCGGGGCTATATTACAGAGCTTGCGGGGACGAAAACATCACAATCGATTCGATATCTTCAGACTCGCGCTCGGCGGGGAAAAATTCTCTGTTCGTGTGCATTCGAGGCCGCATTCACGACGGTCATTCTCACGCAAAGGAAGCGGTTGCCGCTGGCACCGTTGCCATTCTTGCCGAGGATGAGCTCAAAGATCTGCCGAGCCGAGTCACCGTCATATATACAGGAGATACGCGAGGCGCTCTTGCACGGCTCTGGGATGCTTATTATGGGCATCCGGCGCGCGATATGAAGCTGATCGCGGTCACGGGAACGAACGGTAAAACAACGGTAAGCTTTATGCTTGACGCCATATTTTCCGCGTCGCTCTCAAAATGCGGTCTGATCGGTACTGTCTATTGCAGAACACCGAAAAGACTGCTTGAAATCGAAAAAAACGATATGACAACGCCCGAGCCCGAGATCCTTTACCGAGTCCTTTCGGAAATGAAACGGGACGGCGCGGAATACGTCTTTATCGAGGCAAGCTCACACGCGCTTGCAACGGGAAGACTCGAGCCGCTTAGCTTCGCTGCGGCGATCTTCACCAATCTTACTCCCGAACATCTTGATTTCCATTCTGACATCGAGAATTATTTCCTTGCAAAAGCCTCGCTTCTCGAAAAATGCGAGCGTGCATATATAAATCTTGACGATTCTTATGCCTCCCGCTATCGCGCGTACGCGCGCGCGATGGGTTGCCGAGCTAAATTGCTGTTTTACTCGGGCGCGGGCAAGGAAGATGCGGATTTCAGAGCCGACAAAACCAAGCTTAGCGGTGTGAACGGCATTTCTTACACTTATCACTCAAAAAATACCGTATGTGAGATACGTTCTCCGATACCCGGCAGATTCACGGTTGACAACACTCTTGCCGCCGCCGCGGTTGCCTTTGATCTCGGTGTCAGCGCGGGATGCGTTGCAGAGGCTATATCGGGCTTCGGCGGAGCACCGGGAAGACTCAAACGGGTCAAGGTAGCATCCGGCTACGCCGCATCGGTCTACGTGGATTACGCACACACACCCGATGCACTTGAAAACATACTGAACGCGGCAAAAAGCTTTTTGCCGAAAACATCCAAACTTATCCTCGTCTTTGGCTGCGGAGGCGACAGGGATAAAAGCAAACGCCCGTTAATGGGCAAAATAGCAACCTCGCTTGCAGACTTTACTGTAATAACGTCGGATAACAGCCGCAGTGAGTTGCCCGAGGACATCATTTCCGATATTCTTTCGGGAATCGATCCCGCGAGCGAGCACGCAGTTATCGTGTCGCGAGCCGATGCGATAAAATATGCCGTCAGAATTGCAAAGGACGGCGACGTCATCTTCCTTTGCGGAAAAGGCCACGAAAAATACGAGATCGGAATCGGCGGCAGACGTGATTTTGACGAGTCACGTATAGTCGAGAGCACGGTGCTCGAAGAGCTTGCGGGAAGAGAAGAAAACAAAGGAAAAAACAGTTATGAAAGTTAGATTTGCCAATAATATACCAACAGTAGCGGAGCTTGCAAGTCTTTGCGGCGGCAAGCTGATAGGCGATGGCTCGGATCAGGTTACTTCCGTTTGCACCGATTCGAGAGAGATCGAGGAAGGCTCGCTCTTCATCGCAATAGTCGGCGAGAGAGTGGATGGACACAACTTTCTCCCTTCCGTAATATCAGCCGGCGCAGCGTGCGCGCTGTGTTCCAGAATCCCCGATGGCGCGGACATTCCGATCATTCTTGTTAATGATACCGTAAAGGCACTCGGCAGACTCGGATATGAGTATTCGAAGAACTGCAAGGCAAGACGCATTGGAGTTACCGGAAGCGTTGGAAAGACCACGACGAAGGAGTTTATTGCATCTGTTCTTGCAACCGCAGGAAAGGTCTGGAAGACCGAGGGCAACTTCAACAGCGTGATCGGACTTCCAATGTCACTTCTGACACTCCCCGAGGATGCGGATTTTGCCGTTCTTGAAATGGGAATGACAGGTCCCGGCGAGATCAAGCTTCTTTCGGATATCGCGTGCCCCGAGATCGGAGTTATAACCACGATCGGCACGGCTCACATGGAGCTTCTCGGCTCACGCGAGAATATTGCGGCGGCAAAGCTCGAGATCAAGAGCTCGCTTGCCGAAAACGGTCATCTTCTTCTTTGCGGCAACGAACCTCTGCTCGCGGAGGAAGGGAAGAAGGATAGCAGAGTAAGCTATTTTTCAACTGATGATATAAATTCGGATTACTTCGCCTCCAAAATAACCTCCGATGAGGCGGGTATGACCTTCGATGCCTCTTGCGATGGCGAGGTCCTTTATGACCTTGAGATTCCCGCTATAGGAAAGCATAACGTCGCTGCCGCGCTTGCGGGCATTGCAGTCGGACAAATGGTGGGTATCGATCCCGAAAGGATCCGCCGCGGTCTCGCCGCGTACAGACCGGTTGGTCTTCGTCAGCAGATGGCGGATATCAAGGGTATCAAGATCATTTCGGATTGCTACAACGCAAGCCCCGAATCGATGAGAGCTGCTGCTGCGGTACTTTCAACGGTCGCTTCCCACAGAAGCGGCAAAAAGGTCGCGCTTCTCGGCGATATGCTTGAACTTGGAAAGAACTCCCCCACACTTCATTATTCGGTCGGCGAATGCTTTGCCGATGCAGGCGTTGATATTCTTGTTACTTTCGGCGAGCGCGCCGAAATGATAGCAAACGGCTTTGCTGATAAGTGCGGCGAGGATAAGGTTCTTCGTTTCAGCGACAGAAGCGATGCCGTGGCTCCCGCAAAGGCACTCGCGCAGATCCTTTCGGAGGGCGACGTGCTGATCCTCAAGGCAAGCCGAATGATAGCGGCAGAGAGAGTTGCCGACGAACTTAAAAAGCTTCTTTGATTTTGATTATTTAAGATAAGGATGATAGCCATGAAGGAACGGATGCTGATTGAATTTTTTGCCATGACACTTGGAGTATTTTTTGTCACCTGGCTTATCCTTCGAAAACTGATCCCCGTGCTCAAAAGCCGCAAGATCGGACAGAAGATCTATGATATAGGTCCCCGTTGGCACAAGGGCAAGGAGGGAACTCCCATTATGGGTGGTCTCGGATTCATAATCGCGACCGTAATAGGAATCGCAGCGATCAGCGGTGTTTATCTCTATTTCGGAAGAGCAAAAGAGCTTCTCGGCGTTTGGCTGACCCTCGCACTTGCACTTCTCAACGGTCTTATCGGATTTTTTGATGACTACACCAAGCTGATCAAAAAGCAGAATCAAGGTTTTCTTGCTTGGCAGAAGCTTGTGCTTCAGCTCTTGGTAGCCTCTGTTTACCTCTGGGCGATGAGCGCGTGCGGATTCATTGATACCGCACTAGAGATCCCCTATTTCGATATCGAACTTGAGCTCGGTATCTTCTACTACTTCTTCGCGATCCTCTTCATTGCGGGAATGGTCAACTCGGTCAACCTGACCGACGGAATCGACGGGCTTTGCTCGAGCGTTTCCGCAGTTGTCGGCGCGTTCTTTGCAGTTGTTGCATTCGTAATGCTTCGTCCCGAGCTCGCAATCTTCCCCGCAACCGTCATCGGCGGAACCGTGGGTTTCCTTATGTATAATTTCTACCCCGCAAAGATCTTTATGGGCGATACCGGTTCGCTTTACCTTGGCGGTGCCGTTGTCGGTATGGCGTTCCTTATCGAAGAGCCCCTCATCATTATGATCGCGGGAATCATCTACCTCATTGAAGTGGCATCGGTCATTCTTCAGGTTGGCTACTTCAAGATCACACACGGAAAGCGCATTTTCAAGATGGCTCCGATCCATCATCATTTTGAAAAATGCGGATGGAGCGAGGTCAAGATCGTCGGTGTATTCACTCTGATCACTGCGATTGCATGTGTGCTCGCTTATCTGGGACTTTAATTCTACTCAAAAATTCGGGAGGCTGCCGTTATGGCGTGGTTTGATAAAAGAAAACATTCGCCGTCGGTCAGCGGTGACGGCATCAAACGCCGCCGCGCGAAAAGATCCTCGTCTTTGCTCATCAGCCATAAAAAGGATAAGGGCTTGATCGAGGAAAACGAAGCCTCGCTTTTGATACTTCAAAGCAGACCCGATGCGTTCTTTGCCGTGATCTATGCGCTTTTGCTTGCACTCGGCGCCGTGCTCTCATTCAGCGCGGGATCTGCCTATGCAGAGGAAGCCTACGGCTCGGGATTTTACTTCGTAATGAACCACGTAAAGCATCTGGTCAGCGGATTGGTCGTTTCGGGATTTATCTACTTTTGCTCACAGCCGCGATTTATGAGGATCGTTTCGATCGCGTTCTACGGCGCTTCGATCGTCCTTCTCGTAGCAGTACTCTTCGTCGGTGTAACGGGCGGCGGCGCGCAAAGATGGCTTAACCTCGGTTTCTTTACCCTTCAGCCCTCCGAGCTTGCAAAAACGGGAATAATCCTTCTGATGGCACTCTACCTGACAAGGCACGACAAAGCGGTCACATCGAAGGGATTCAACAAATACTCCTTCGTTCACGGTTTTTTTGTCCCCTCGATGATATTCCTCCTCGTATGCGTGCTCGTTCTGCTTGAGGACCATTTCTCGGGAACGATCATCATCGGTGCGATCGGATTCGGAATGCTCTTCCTGGGCGGAACGTATCTCGGTTGGTTTGTTTCGGTAATACCTTTCGGTGCGGTTATCGTGGCGCTGATTTTGAGCACAGATTACGCAAGACAGAGAGTTGTAAGCTTCTTTGATAAGAGCTCGAATTCGCTGACAAACAACTGGCAGTCAACGCAAGGACTTTACGCGATCGGATCGGGCGGACTTTTCGGAGTCGGGCTTGGCAATTCAAATCTGAAATACGGCTACGTATCACAGCCGCAGAACGACTTCGTTTTTACGATAATTTGCGAGGAGCTTGGATTTTTCGGAGCTGCTGCAATACTTTTGCTTTTCTTTGCGCTGGTTGCAAGAGGAATAATCCTCGGATCCCGCGCACCCGATAAATTCACATCACTCGTGATCTACGGATTGACCTTTAAGCTTGCCATCCACGTTTTTCTCAACGTCGGTGTTGTCAGCGGAATGCTTCCGAACACGGGAATCTCGCTTCCGTTCTTCTCAAGCGGAGGAAGCGCAACGATCTCGCAGATGATCGATATGGGAATCATCCTTGGACTCTCGAGATTCTGCACACAGAAAAAATAATCGAAAGGAGCCCTCAAAATGCGGGTTCTTGTGACAGGCGGCGGCACGGGCGGACACGTAAACCCCGCGCTTGCGATCGCCAATACGATCAAAAAGAATATTCCCGATGCCGAGATCGCTTTTGTCGGCACGGTGCGAGGACTTGAGAATCAGCTCGTTCCGAAGGCGGGATATAAGCTTTACCACGTTGACGTGCGCGGCATTCGCCGTTCACTCTCGTTATATAACATCAGATCTCTTTGGCTTGCAGCGGTTTCTCCGGTTAAAGCAAAGAAGATCATCAAGGAATTCAAGCCCGATCTTGTTGTCGGAACCGGCGGTTACGTAAGTTGGCCGATACTTGTTGCGGCTTCGAGAATGAAGATTCCGACAGCAGTTCACGAATCAAACGCAGTTCCCGGACTTGCGGTTCGCAAGCTCGTTCCTTACGTTGACCGCATATTCACCAATTTCGCAGTCAGCGCCGAGATCCTTGGCAAGAGCGGCAAGGTGATGCAGGTCGGTTGCCCGATGCTTGGTGAATTCGGTAATATCAGCCGCGAGGAAGCAAGAAAACAGCTCGGAATCCCTCTTGATTCGAAATATATCGTTTCCTTCGGCGGCAGCCTTGGCGCGGCGGCGATGAACGAGATGGCGATCGAGCTCATGCGCGATTACGTAAGCGCAAACAAAAACGTAAGATACACCCACGCTACGGGCGGCGATCATTATGAATCTGTCAATGAGCGCTTTCTTGGCGAGGGACTCGATAAATACGAAAACATTGAACTTTTGCAGTACATTTACGATATGCCTCTCCGCATGGCGGCGGCAGATATCATAATCAGCCGCGCGGGAGCTATCACGATCTCGGAACTGGCGCGTCAGGGTAAGGCGGCAATTCTTATTCCATCGCCCAACGTAACCGACGATCAGCAAACAAAGAACGCTAAGGCTCTTGCCGATATCGGCGGTGCTTGCATGATCCGCGAGCCCGAGCTTGTAAACGGTAAGATATGCAAAGAAGTCGCATCGCTTCTTGATGACAGAGAGAGAAGAGCGGCAATGGAAAAAGCAATCGCAGGGTTTGCTCCCCTCGATTCAAACAAACTGATTTTCGACGAGCTCATGCGACTCGCCGAAAACAAAAAGTAAAAAGCAAGGAACAAAAAGAGAGAAGGTGAGTCGCTTGGGATGAATCTTATAAAACAGAATAAACCCGCGGCAAGACCTTCTGATCCGCATTCAAGCAATTCGAATGTTTCGACTTTTGTGAAAAAGGAAGAAAAAACTTACGTCCGCAGATACGCAATGTCAGAAAGCAGACGCCGTCGTTGGCTCGAAAACTTCAAGAAAGGCCAGGAGGACAACATAATGTTTCCTTCCTCAAAAGCCTTGAGAGCCGAGGAGGCGACCCTTGACGACAGAAGAGAAAAGGCAAAGATCCTGATGCTCTGCCTTGGTATAGCCGTGATTTTACTGCTGATCTGGCCTATGGCTCGCTTCACAGCATCACATATGGTTGTTGATGATATCAGGATCGAGGGAAGCTTGGCGTACAGCGAGGTAGAGATACTTGAAACCGCAGAGCTTGCTATCGGTGACAGGTTGCCGATATTCAGAGCGGGAGGAATGGAGAATGCTCTCCGCGCATCACTTCCTTATCTGAAAAGTTGCAAGATCACGTTTGAGTTGCCCGGTACGGTGATAATTACTCTTGCCGATGAAGCTCCCGCGTTTTGTGCGGAAATCTTTGGAGAATACTACGCGATCAGCGCGGATCTTCGGGTACTTGAAAGAGCCGATGAAAGATTCTCGCATCTGATCAACATCGAGTTGCCCCTTGTTTCGCGTGCGATCGTAGGGGAGAAGATAGTCTTCTCGGACGGCGATGATTGCGATCATATATCCGAATTTCTCGCCCTGCTTTCAGAGTCGGAGCTTAAAGGAAGGATCGATAAGGTCTACTTTGATAAGAAATTCGACATCGTTGCTTGCGTTGATTCGGAATTCCGCGTGATGTTCGGCTCTCCTTCAGAGATGAAGCTCAAGCTTGCAACCGTCGCAAAAATGATCGGTGATAATTCCGAAAAGTGCGAAACGGGCGGAATTGTTGACGTCAGAGTGGTGGATATTGCGGGCATAGTCATTAATGCCGATATCGACCCCACTGCAAGGGAATAACTTCTTGTAACGGAAGAAATTACAAGATAAAATTTTCCCGAAATCACTTGAATTTCGGGAGGAAAAATTATATCATATTAATGTAAATAATAACTTTACCTATAAAATTCGGAGGAATTGAAAATGGCATATGATTACGAACACGAGAACTTTAACACGAACGACGATCTCCTTGAAAGCGGCGTCAGCATCAAGGTCGTCGGCGTTGGCGGCGGCGGAAACAACGCAGTCAACAGAATGATCGACACAAATATCAGAGGCGTTGAGTTTATCGCGGTCAACACCGACCGTCAGGCTCTTCGCAATTCGGTATCTCCCACACTTATTCCCATCGGTGAGAAGATCACCAAGGGTCACGGCGCAGGCGCAAATCCCGAGATCGGTCAGCGCGCTGCAGAGGAGAATGCAGAAGAGATCCGTGCAGCACTTGCAGGCGCAGATATGGTATTCATTGCAACAGGCATGGGCGGCGGAACAGGTACAGGTGCAGCTCCCGTTGTTGCAAGAATCGCACACGAAATGGATATTCTCACGGTTGCAATCGTAACCAAGCCCTTCCTCTTTGAGGGTCGCCGCCGTATGCTTCAGGCAGAAAAGGGTATCGAGGAGCTCCGCAACTACGTTGACTCCCTCGTTATCATCCCCAACGAAAGACTCAAGCAGGTCTCCGAGACCAGAATAACTCTCAAGAATGCTTTCGAGATTGCCGATGACGTTCTTCGCCGCGGTGTTCAGAGCATTTCCGAGCTTATCAACGTTCCCGGCTTCATCAACCTTGACTTTGCCGACGTTACAAGCGTAATGCGTGATGCGGGCTATGCTCATATGGGTACAGGCTCGGCAACCGGTAAGGACAAGGCTGAGATCGCCGCAAAGGCTGCAATTTCCAGCCCGCTTCTCGAAACCTCCATCAAGGGTGCAACCGGTATTCTTGTAAGCATTACCATGTCGCCCGACGTAGGACTCGAGGACGCAGACCTCGCTTCCACCATGATCACGGCAGAGGCTCATCCCGATGCGAACGTAATCTGGGGAGCTGCATTCGATCCCGAGCTTGAGGACGAGATGAAGATCACCATTATCGCAACCGGATTCGAGAATCCCGGCCACGATGACCATAAGGCTCCCGCGCGTCCCGCACAGCCCGCACGTCCCGCTCCCGCGCAGAGACCCGCACCTCAGGCAGCTCCCGCACCTCAGCCGGCACCTCAGCCCGCTCCCGCTCCTGTGGCAGAAACCCCCGCACCCGCGCCCGCACCTCAGCCTGCGCCCGCGCCCGCTCCCGCGCCTCAGCCGGCTCAGCCCCAGAGACAGGCACAGCAGAATCCCGGCGACAGCTTTGACGATATTATGTCCATCCTTCGTCAGCGTAAGCCGAGAAATGATTTTGGCAACGGCAGAAGATAATTACCGGAGGCATTCAAATGACACTTTCCGAATTCAGAGCTCTTCTTTTGAGTGATAAGGTTATAGATATTATTCTCGATACTGATACCTACAACGAAATAGATGACCAGTATGCGCTTGCATACGCAATGCTCTCGAAAAAGAAGATCAATCTTCTTTCGGTAAATGCAGCTCCTTTCCACAACAGCCGTTCGTCAAGCGCTGAAGAGGGAATGGAGAAAAGTTACAATGAAATCTTTAATATCATGAAGCTCACAGATGCGGAGATGGCAGAGCAGGTGCCGGTATACCGCGGAAGCAGACGCTTTATGACTTCGAAGACCGATATCGTCGAGTCGGATGCTTGCGACAATATCATTAATACGGTAATGTCGCGCGAAACACCCGTCGTCATCGTGGCAATCGGTGCCATCACCAACGTAGCGTCAGCGTTGGCAAAGGAACCCGAGATTGCAAAGAGAAGCGCGGTCATCTGGCTTGGCGGACACGCCCTCGAGCGCCCCGACACCAAGGAATTCAATTTGCGTCAGGATATTCCGGGTGCACAGGTACTCTTCGACTCGCGCATCCCCTTCCTTCAGATCCCGTGTGATGGAGTTTGTTCCTCCTTCATCACCACCCCCGCCGAGCTTGATTATTACCTCAAGGGTAAGAATGAGCTTTGCAATTATCTGTGCTCGATCACGGGCGATTACATAAGCTGGGGCTACGGAAGATCAAAGGTCGTCTGGGATGTGACCGCTATCGGATGTATGACACTTCCCTCGTCGATGGAGATCGTCGAGATCCCGCGTCCTTACGTAACGAGCGATTGCCGTTATGCATTCGACAGCGCGCGCCATCACTACCTCTATGTCAGAAAGATCCGCAGAGACCCCCTATATGCGGACCTATTCAAGACACTGAGCGAAAAGTAATCAAAAAAACGGCACTTTTTCAAAAAAAGTGCCGTTTTTTTATTGCAGAAAAGCTGAAAAAATGGTATAATATATTTGATTAATCATTTCCTTCAACGGAGGGCTTATTTATGATAAAGAAGTATTACGGCGGATGCCCCAAGGTGTTGCACGCATCTCCCGAATTTGCAATAAAGGGTGAACCCTTCAGCGTTTCTGCGGCTTGCCGTGCTTACGGTGAAAATGCGCCCGAAAGACTTGTTATGCGCATTGAGGGTGAAAAGGATTATTATCTGATCCCTTCCGACAGATATGAACGCCTTGGAACCGAATATATGATCTATCGTGCCGATATTCCCGCATCTGCAGTAAATGGCGACAGTCTTGTTTATCGCATTGATGTCGATGGCGAGCTCAACGCAAAACTGCCCCCATATATTTGTAAGCTTGTTGATAAGGAATCAATGCCCGAGCTTTCCCCGATCACAATAACCGAGATCTTCGGCAGACCCAAAGGTAAGGAATTTACTTCCTATATTGAACTGTTCAATCCCACCGATAAGGACGTTGATCTTTATGATTACGATCTTCTTGTGTTTTCTCCCACCAAGGATACTTTGGGTACCCTCAAGGGAAGACTGCCTCTTTCAAGAGAGGCGGGAGTTAACATTCTGAAATCGGGTGAAACTGCGGCTTACTGGCCTGTTTTACTCAGAAACTATGCTCCCGAGATCAACTGCCTCACTAAAGACGATTTTATCGCGCAGATCAATTCCGCATATCTTTACACCAAAGAACCCATTGATGAGTCAAAGGTGAACGTAATTCCCGTTGACCTTACCGAAATAGACCCCGAAAGCGGCGCGCGCAAGAATATTGAAGGCATTTGTTCTTTGCCGAGCGCACACGACGCAACAACTCTGCTCATCGTTCCGCGCGGTGGTGATGCGGAAAGCGCTGTATTCACCCTCGTTTACAGTAATTGCTATGCAGAATGGGATACTCCCGTTCTTCGCTCGTCATATTGGACGTTTGATCCCATGGATCCTCGCCGTGCTATCAATCTGACACACGCCGAGCTTGCAACTCCCGGCTACCCCGCATATATGCAGACGGGAAAATATGACCTTACTGCCCCATTGCCCACAATTCTTCCCATTTCTCCTGTAAAGGAAGCCTATCACGGAGATTACTGCGGAACCGTGGAGTTTGTTGTGCTTCCTACCGACAGCGATTGCGAGATCGGTAAAACTACTGTGACCGTAACTCTTCCGAACGGTGAAAAGGCAGACTATGAAGCTCGCGAGGAACACGACGGCGTTTACCGCGCGCGTATTCCCGAGGAAGTCTTTGAGGAATTCTTTGAGCTTGAATATATGATCAGCGCGTCCGACGGCGCAAGAAGCGTTTGCCTCGGAAACGTGCTCCCGATCCGTGTGCCCGTTTACGACAACCGCGGTCCCCGAATCACTTCTATGGTTCCCACTCGCGGATATGCTTATGACGGAACCAAGCCGATCGTTATCAAGGCGGACTATACCGATGTTTCCGGTATCTGCATCAAGGACTGCTACCTGAAGCTTGACGGCAAGGACGTTACAAACGAAGCAACGATAACTGCAACTTCGCTCGTTTATGAGCCGAAGAAACCGCTTGAATTCGGCGATCACACTCTGACGATCCGCCTCAAGGACGGTCTTGGCAACCGCACGACAAGAACGGTTGAGTTCAGCGTTTCCGATATGAGCGAGCTTTCCGCATACTTCGGCGAGATCCACGCGCACACAGGTGAATCGGACGGCAACGGACTTTGCCGCGATGCGATAGAATTCGCATATGATAACGGTGCCGATTTCTTCTCGGTCACTGAGCACTCACACTATTTTACTCAAAAAGAATACGACGAGCAGAAACGCATTGCAAAATCACTCGACCGCCCCGGCAGATTCGCCGCTCTTAACGGTTGGGAGATGACCTGGAACAACACCTGCGGCTATTGGGGACATATGAATGTTATCGGAAGCGAGAAGGTCGTTTCGGATATTCACGGCGTCGGTATGCCCGATCTCTTCAAGTGGCTTGAAAGCGAGCCGAATGCCGTTGGTATGTTCAATCATCCCGGTCAGGGTTGGGGTGATTTTGAAGATTACGGCTTCTGGACCCCTGAGGCTGACAGACAGATGGCTCTTGCTGAGATCAAGGGCAGAGGATACGATCAGCAGTATGCTCTCCTGCTTTCTCGCGGCTGGCACGTTGCGCCTTCGTTCAACGAGGATAACCACGCGCCCAACTGGACGGTAGCTTCACCCTACATCACGGGTGTCCTTGCCCCCGCACTCACCTGCGAAAACGTTATGGAGGCATTCCGCGCCCGCCGTGTCTATTCGTGTGCAGACCCCACAATGAAGATCTTCTACAAGATCAACGGCGAGTGGATGGGTTCAAGACTCAACGACCCGAGCGCACTCAATGTTTCCGTAAAGATAACAACAGAGAATGAAAACGGTATCGGCCGCATCGAGATCATCGGCGAGGATAATATTCTCGTCGCGTATAAAGCTGTCGGCGCGCGTCAGAGCTACGAATGGAACGTAACTCTTCCCGTTGAGTTCGATTATTATTATATCCGCATCCAGAACGGAGCGCAGTATTCGGTCACCGCGCCTATTTGGATCGAGAATAGGCAGGAGCCGAAGGTCCTTTCTATGGTCCATTCCGCCTCTTACGATCCGCGCGAAAGCTCAGCTGTTACTCTCAAGGTCGAAAATCCGACCGAGAAGACTATGGATGAGGTAAGGATCGACTTCTACCTCACCGGAATCGAAGGATTTTCGCTCCGCGATGCCGTTCCTTACGCAAAGGTCTGCATCGGCAAGCTAAAGCCCGGCAGACACGTAAGTGTTACGCGCCAGCTTCCCGAGTTATCGAAGTATCGCCGAGTCACCGCGATCATCTCCGCCGTTTCGGATAAGAAGCTTCGCAAGGCGACGGCATATATCCTGCTTTCGCCCATCAGCATTACCGAGGTGCTTTGTGCTTCGGGTGCTATCGAGCGCGACGGCGAAGCTATCGAAAATCCCTTCCCTTACGTTACTCTTTGCAACAATTCGGGCAATGATATTATCCTTAAGGATTCGAAGCTTGCACTTTGGACCACCACGGGTAAGCCTCCGAAGGAAGAAAACATCTGGATCGCAGATGGCGTGAAGCTTCCCGCAAGAAGTGCGGTCGTGATCTGGTATCGCAAGCCCGAAAATGAGGGTTTGACTATCGAAGACTTCAACCGCAGATTCGGAACCTCCCTTATTGAAGGCGAAAGTATCTTCATTTGCGATAAGCCGATCACTTCGAGAGCGACTGCGGGCAGAAGACTCGATCTTATTGTCGGCGGCGAGGTCATTTCTCGTGTTACCTGGAATATGGGTGAGCGTCACGGTCAGGATGCCGAGGTTGGCGAGGCATATAAGTATCGCTTCGATTGCGATATGTCGCCGCTCGGAATCTTCTGCGGCAAGGGCAATCCCGCTCCCGGAAGCGTGGATTACAAGCAGCTCGGTGCACGTATGGCAGTAGAGCCTACCTACAAGGAGATCAAGAGCGCGAAGAAGCAGGTGAAGAAGGATGCAAAGCGCGCAAAGCATAAGGCACAGATCAAGTACACTACTGCAGAAGCCGGTGCCATTGCCGCGGGAAGTGCAGCGCTTGCTGCATTTGCTGCCGCTGCGATCACGAAAGCTCTGTCAAAGAAGAATAAATGATGAAATATCCTATAATTTTATCACCTATTGCAAAAACTCGCGTTTGGGGCGGAGATCGACTCTCCGCCCTTGGCGCAGAGCCTCCGGTTGGTGAGCATTGGGTCCTTTCCGTGCGCGAGGGCGATAATAATAAGATCACAAACGGCGAATTTGCGGGGAAGAGCATAGATGCTGTTCTGAAGGAGCATCCCGAATTCCTTGGTACCGATTGTGCGAAGGACAAGTTCCCTCTTCTGATCAAATTCATTGATTCCAAAGAGTCGCTTTCAATACAGGTGCATCCCGATGATATTTCCGCCGTCGAGCTTGGCGAGGAATGCGGAAAGACCGAAATGTGGTATATCATTGATGCCGAGCCTGAATCGTATATTTATTTCGGAATCAAGGATGAATATTCGGAAGATGAAGTAAAAGAGGTTATCCTTTCGGGAAAAGATCCGACACCTTATCTTAACAAGGTCTCCGTCAAAGCAGGGGATTGCTATTTTATCGCAGGCGGAACGCCTCACGCTATCGGCGGCGGTAACTATATCTGCGAAATACAGCAAAACTGTGACACTACCTACCGAATATATGATTACGGCAGACCGCGCGAACTCCACCTGGGGCAAGCGGCGGTGTCGATCAAGAAAAATGCGATAGGATATACAAATAAGGGAAATCTCCTTGCAAAGTGTGAGTATTTCACTTCCGAGCTTGTAACGGTAGACGGTGAAACGCTTATCGAGGCAATACCCGAAAGGTTTATTTCTCTGACGATCGTCAAGGGGGACGGACATATAATTGCGGGAGATGATGAATATCCCGTTCACGAAAGAGATTCCGTCTTTATCCCTGCGGGAGAAGAGAAGTATTTTCTTCGCGGAAACATAGAGCTTATCAAAACTACAATATAAAACAAAAAACCGATGCGTTTCCGCATCGGTTTTTTGCACAGCAAGGATTTTCGGATGTGCAAATATTATGTTGGATTAAATTACTTAATCTCAACGGTAGCGCCAGCCTCGGTAAGAGCAGCCTTGATGGACTCAGCTTCTTCCTTAGCAACGCCTTCCTTAAGGGTCTTGGGAGCACCCTCAACGAGCTCCTTAGCTTCCTTAAGTCCGAGACCGGTGATCTCACGAACTGCCTTGATAACGCCAAGCTTGTTAGCGCCGAAGGATGCGAGAACTACGTCGAACTCGGTCTTCTCTTCTGCAGCAGCGGGAGCAGCAGCGCCTGCGCCTGCAGCAGCACCTGCGGAAACGTTAGCAGCGGATACGCCGAACTCTTCCTCACATGCAGATACGAGCTCGGAGAGCTCAAGAACGGTAAGTGCCTTGATGGATTCAAGGATAGCGGTAATCTTTTCGTTTGCCATTTTAAATGACCTCCTGAATATTTAAATGTTATGCCGCGAGAGCTTTACGCCTCTGCGGGAGCTTCTGCAGCCTCAGCGGGCTGCTCGTCCTTCTTGGCAACCTGGTCAAGAACATAGACGAATTTGGAAAGGGGAGACTGGATGCAAGCGAGCAACTGTGCAATGAGAGTATCCTTCGAAGGAATGGATGCAAGTCTTTCAACTGCTGCGGCGTCGATAACTGCGCCGTCACAGTAACCTGCAAGGAGAGTGAAGGACTCGATCTTGTCAGCATACTGCTTGAGGATCTTAGCGGGAGCTACTGCATCTTCGGGGCTGACTGCGATAGCGGTCATACCGGAGAGATACTGCTTGATATCACCGTAGCCGCACTCTTCGCATGCTCTGCCGGTGAGGGTGTTCTTAACTACCTGGTAGGAAACGCCTGCTTCGCGGAGTTCCTTACGGAGTTTGGTATCGTCCTCAACGGTGATTCCCTGGTAGTTAACAACTACACCGGAAACCGAGTTGCGAATCTTCTCGGAAAGCTCGGAGACAACCTGCTGCTTCTGCTCAAGTATAGCTTTGCTGGGCATGTGTTTAACCTCCTAATGGTTTGTGTTCGTAAAAAAATATCCTTCTCCCGAGAGCGAGGCGCACCGAAAGAAAGACACAAATAAAGTATTTGATTCTTCCTCGGCAGGGTGGCATTCGCTTTTACGGGAACCTGCTGTCTTTGGATAACGGCATAAATTATACCACATTTCGATCGATTTGTCAATACCTTTTTGAAAAAAACTTTTGTATTTTACAAAATTATTTGTTTTTTAATATTTTCTATGCTTTTATGTGGTGATAATACTGCTTGTTTACATCAAGTTCATATTTGAGGTGTATAATAAAATAAATATACAATTCGGAGTTTTACAATGGCAAAAATCACTTTTACTCGCAGCAAGGACGTTGCGATTGAAAATATCAAGGGTTACCTGAAGGTGAGTCTTATCCTGGCGCTCGTTGCCGCTGCTATAAGGTCGCTTGCTTATCTCTTTTCCTTCGATGCGGAAATAGGATATTTCAACGGCAGCTTGTTTTCAAAGATCGCTACCTATTTTATAATAGTGTCCTGCGGATTTGCTTTGACGGGATTCGTGTTCATTTCTAAAGAGGCAACTCTTCCGCGTAAGCTTACTAACGAAGGCAATTCGATCTACTTCGCTTCAGTATTTGCAGGATTTATTATGATCGCCGATTTTGCTTACAAGGTTTATCTGATGATCGGTGAGGACAAAATCAGTTATTACAAATTTATTTTTGCACGTGCTTTTAAATCCGAGAATTCCTATATCATCAGAGCTACCGCGGTTATCGAGATAGCGGGAGTTGTTGCAAGCCTGCTTGCAGCAGTTTGCTTCTTCCTTCGTTCTTCCAAGAAGTTCGATTCAAAGCTTTGCGCCTGGCTCGGTTTCTTCCCTATCATCAGAGCTCTTACCGGAGTTGCGCAGATCTATTTCGAGATGGAAGTGCAGATGAACCATCCCTCGAAGCTTATGCTCGAGTTTGCGCTTATTGCAGTTATGATCGCGTTCCTTTATGAACTCAGATTCTTTGTTTCCGATGATCACGCAAGACCGAGACATTTTGTTGTGTTTTCCTGCGTCGCGTTGATCATATCTATCTCTGCGGGAATTTCCGAAATGGTGGGATTCTTTGCCGGCAAGCTTTCCAAGGGCGATTTCTGTATTGAAGCTTTCTTCTGCCTTGCGATGGGGCTTTACGGCGCCGCAAGAACTATCTCTTACGTAAAATCGCTTGGAGCAAAAGCCCCGGAAAAGATAGTCGAAGAATAATTCCTTCCTTATTATATATATAAGACAAATTTTCGCATTTGCGGAGAAAAGAGAGGCGAACGGCATGTCGGTTGATTTTGCGGTTGAACGAATTATATGGCTTCATAAAAGAATAAAAGACGGTTATTTTCCGAATGCTATGCGTCTTTCCGAGCGCTTCGGGATCTCTCACAGACAGGCACAGCGCGACTGCGATTATCTGCGCCGTAAGCTTGAGGCTCCCATAGCGTTTGACAGATCAAAGCAAGGATACTATTACACCGAGAATTTTTCTCTGCCCGATTCCATCAGAGTCGAGGACCCGCGCGATATTTCGAATATCGTTGCGCTGGCGGATATGCTTGGCGCTGGTGATGGGGAATCCACGCAGATAGGCATTCCTTATTCCGCTCTTTTGCAGATCCCCGATAAGCTCGTTGCGCTTGAGCTTGCTCCCTTTGTGACGCGTCGCGTTGGATCAAAGGGAAGATACATATGCGAGTTTCAGAACATCCGTCTTTTCTTCGGCGCACTTATCGCTTCGGATGCGGAGATACGTATAATCGAACCTGCTTGGCTTCGCGAGGATTTTTGCCGTTCGCTTGATAAGTTGCGTATGGCAAATACCGAAGAAGAAGAGATAAACACGGAAGAAACGTGATTGTATTGTTGAAATTGTTCAAAATGCGGCATTTTCCGCATTTTGAACAAAAATAAATGCCTGTATTTTTATAAAAAACAGATAAAAACGGGCAAAAATCGAGCCCTTTGGGGCACTTTTGTGGTTTATTTGTGAAATGTGCATAAAAATAGACGTTTAATTGTGCTTAAATTCTACTATATGTAATATTGCAAATGAACGAAAAATGTAGTATAATATTGGAGCTTGATGTGCGAAGAATGCGTTGAAGCGAAAGGTTGCCGCAAGAACATGCGGGTAATTTTCGTGGAGAAGTCCGAATTTGATCGGGCGCGTGGGCTATGTCAGGTACCGGGCAGCCTCTGTTCAAAGGTTGCTTCGTGACGACGGCTTTGTAGCCGTACGATCCGGAATTCGCGTCGCGCCGTGCTTGCGTGACGGCGGCGAGTGGCGGGTTTCGGCTTTTGTATGGCTGCAAAACGAAACGCACGGAACGGTGCATAACAGAAACCGCTCCTAACTTTTCGAACGCGCTGCGCAAATGGCTACATTTTATTATATTCGCACGCACGCGAGAGAAAAACAAGGAGGAAAACACAAGATGGCAGTTAAGGAACAGCTCAGAGTCAAGCTGAAGAGCTACGATCACACACTCGTTGACGCGGCAGCCGCAAAGATCGTCGAAGTTGCTAAGCGCAACGGCGCCGAGGTTTCGGGTCCCATTCCGCTTCCCACCGAGAAGGAGATCGTAACCATTCTCCGTGCAGTCCACAAGTACAAGGACAGCCGCGAGCAGTTTGAGCTTCGCAACCACAAGAGACTCATTGATATCAAGAAGCCTTCGAAGAAACTCACCGAAGAGCTTATGAACATTGAGCTTCCCGCTGGCGTTGATATTCAGGTTACCCTCTAATCAACACCAAAACCCCACCACAACAACGCTCAAGATGAGCGCTTGTCGGTCAAGTTGGCGTAATGCCGAAAGGTAAAATTCACAGCGTCAACCAATAACCTTCAGGAGGAAAAAGATGAAAAAAGGAATTATCGGTAAGAAGATCGGTATGACCCAGATCTTCGACGAAGTCGGAAACGTTATTCCGGTAACGATAATCCAGGCTGGTCCCTGCGTAGTATCGCAGAAGAAGACCGCTGAACAGGACGGCTACAATGCCGTACAGCTCGGCTTTGAGGATTGCAAAGACAAGCACGCAACCAAGGCTGAGATCGGACATTTCGCAAAGAACGGACTTACCACCAAGAAACATCTCAAGGAGTTCCGCCTTGAAGATTGCTCCGGCTACAACGTAGGTGATGTCGTATCGGTCGAAACCTTCGCCGTTGGCGAGAAGGTCGACGTAACAGGTATGACCAAGGGCCACGGTTACACCGGTGCTATCAAGAGATGGAACCTCGCTAAGCTGAGAATGACACACGGCGTTGGCCCTGTGCATCGTCAGTCCGGTTCTATGGGTGTTATCGACCCTGCGAGAATTTTCAAGAACAAGAAGATGGCAGGTCAGTACGGTAATGAACAGGTTACCATTCTTAATCTTGCCGTTGCTAAGATCGATGCAGAGAACAACCTTATCGCAGTTCGCGGCGCTATTCCCGGCGCTAAGGGCGGTATCGTATTCATCCGCGATTCGATCAAGGCTTAAGGAATGAAGGAGGATTTGACAAATGCCTAACATTAAAGTACTTGATATGACAGGCAAGGAAGTCGGCGAAATGAGCCTCTCTGAGAAGCTTTTCGGAGCTGAGGTAAACGCATCCGTCCTTCACGCCGCAGTCAGAGCATTCATGCTCAACCAGAGACAGGGTACTCAGTCCACCCTTACCCGTACCGAGGTAAGCGGCGGCGGTAAGAAGCCCTGGAGACAGAAGGGTACAGGCCGCGCACGTCAGGGTTCCACCCGTGCTCCTCAGTGGGTACACGGCGGTATCGCTCTCGGCCCCAAGCCCCGCACCTATCGCACCGAGCTCAACAAGAAGACCAAGAGAGTTGCTCTCTTCAGCGCACTCTCCGATAAGGCTGCTAACGGCAACCTCATTATTCTTGACGAGTGCAAGCTCGAGTCCTACAAGACCTCCGAGATGGTAAAGATGTTTGCCGCTCTCGGTCTCCAGAAGGATGTAGAGAAGACCTACAAGGTCGGCGACGAGAAGAAGACTCGCACCGAGACCGTAGCATGCAAGACACTGCTCGTTCTCCCCGAGGCTGATCGCGTAGTCGTTAAGAGCTGTGCCAACATTCCCACCGCAGCTACAACCCTTTACAGCACCATCAACGTTTATGAGATCCTCAATGCTGAGAAGCTCGTAATCACCAAGGCTGCTGTTGAGAAGCTCGAGGAGGTATACGCATAATGAAGAAAATGGTACAGGACATCATCATCGCTCCCGTTATCACCGAGGCGAGCATGGATATGATGAATCAGAAAAAGTATGTATTCAAAGTTATGACCAGCGCAACCAAGCCTGAGATTGCAAACGCAGTTGAGGTTATGTTCGGTGTAAAGGTTGCGTCTGTAAATACCATGATGATGAAGCGCAAGGAAAAGAGAGTTCGCTACAACTATGGTTACACTGCAGAGTGGAAGAAAGCCATCGTTACCCTTACTGAGGACTCCAAGACCATCGCCTTCTTCGACGGTATGAACTAAGTAGGAGGAAACGAATAATGCCTACAATCAAATATAAGCCTACGACACCTGCCAGAAGACATATGTCTGTTGCTTCCTTCGAGGAGATCACTAAGTTTTCTCCCGAGAAGAGCCTGGTAGTTATCAAGAAGAAGCACGCAGGACGTAACTCCTACGGTAAGATCACCGTTCGTCACAGAGGCG